>NZ_JABKCA010000065.1 GCF_013166655.1 Lentimicrobium sp. L6 | reverse complement strand
CTATTAAGGTAATGGTGTGAGCTGATAGCGCATCGTCTAGTTTTACCTGATGAAAAGTATGTAAATAAGATGGCAAGAAGATAAATATTAAATAAACTGAAACTCCAAATGCCCAACTCAATAACATAATTTTTAATGCTTGTAATTTATAAGACGCCCAAAATTCGGCCAAAGGTGTTTTATAAGAAGATTGTTCTTTGTTGGCCTCCTCAAAATGTTCCTCTTCTCCCATTCCTTTCCTAAGGTAAAGACCAACAATTCCAATCACAGCACCAAAAAGAAATGGTATTCTCCAACCAAAATCGTGCAGCTGCTCAGTGCTCAATATGGAAGTGATGATAGAGCCTAAACCAGAGCCCAATAGCATTCCTCCAAAAACTCCAAATGTAGACCATGAACCAAAGAATCCACGTTTGCCCTTTGGTGCTTTTTCAACTAAAAAAGAAATGGAACCCGTGAACTCTCCTCCTACTGATAAACCTTGGAGGAGTCTTAATAGAACCAATAAGAGCGCTGAATACCATCCAATGTCTGCGTATGTTGGCAAAAATCCAATAAGAGTCGTAGGAATAGCCATCAGTAAGATAGAGTATAATAAAGCTTTCTTTCTACCTTGTCTATCACCAATATGTCCAAATATAATTCCTCCGATAGGTCGCATTAAATAACCAGCTGCAAAAATCCCAAATGCAGAAATCAATTGCACCACTTTATCCTCGTCAGGGAAAAATTGCGCTCCAATCACAGTAGCAAAGAATCCATATACAGTAAAATCATACCATTCTAAAATATTTCCGGAAAATCCAGCAATAAGCGATCGCATATTAATACTGGAGTTTTTTGACTTTTCTTTCATTTCATTTGGTTTTGGTGAAAAACACTAGCCTAAAGTTAGTAATAATCAACTACATATCTCTAGTTCTTGATAAATAAATAAACAATATTGAATTATAACTGGCAAACAATAGAGTTTCATTACTCCAATTATTTAATTGACAACTGGCTAAACCTTCAGTATTCAAGATTCTTAGCCTTATTTCAAGAAAAAGTTAAACAAAAAAAACCCACCTCAAAAGAGATGGGTTCAATAGTTATATAATTGCACTCCCTTTAATTAGGTTTAAGGCTCCTATTTTCAGCTAAAACAACTTGTTCTTCTATACTAGTCAAATCAGACTCTGTTAAAATGATTGTTTTAGAATCCTCAGAATTTTCTTCACTTACTTCTATAGATTGTACTTCATTTATCGATTTCACCATTTCAATTTTGTTCACTGGTTCTTCTCCAGCTAATTCCCAATTCACATTGGCAATACTTGGTGCAATCACTAATGCCACTACTGACATCAATTTTAATAAAATATTTAATGATGGTCCAGAAGTATCTTTAAAAGGATCACCTACTGTATCTCCAACAACAGAAGCTTTATGAGAAGCTCCTCCTTTTTTGTGCTCGTAACCATCTATTACCTGTCCTTCTTCGATCATCTTCTTAGCATTATCCCAAGCTCCTCCAGCATTTGATTGGAAGATCGCCATCAGTACACCACTAGTGGTAACTCCTGCTAGTAATCCACCCAACATTTCAGGTCCGCCTATAAAACCAACTAGAGTTGGAGTTACAATGGCTAATAAACCAGGCAAAACCATTTCTTTTAATGATGCTTTTGTAGAAATTGCCACACATTTTTCATATTCAGCTTTGGTTTGAGCATGTTCTACCTCATCAACTTCTGCTTGTGTCGCTTTTGATAAATCAGAATTATATTTCTTCATAATTTTCAGAGCCGATTTAAGTTCAGGAATGTTAGCGAACTGTCTTCTTACTTCTTCAATCATTTTCATAGCTGCTCTTCCTACAGCATTCATAGCTAAGGCTGAAAATACATAAGGCAACATGGCTCCCACTAATAATCCAGCCATAACTGTTGGCTTGGAAATATTAATACTACTAATACCAGATTGTTGCATAAAAGCAGAGAATAAAGCTAAAGCTGTTAATGCAGCTGAGGCAATAGCAAAACCTTTACCAATGGCAGCTGTAGTATTTCCTACAGCATCTAATTTATCTGTTCTTTGCCTTACTTCTTCTGGTAGATCACTCATTTCGGCAATTCCACCAGCATTATCAGCAATAGGTCCATAAGCATCTACTGCTAATTGGATTCCTGTATTAGCAAGCATTCCAACAGCTGCTATAGCAATACCATATAACCCTGCAAAATAGAATGCTCCAATTATACCAGCAGCAATAATAAGAATTGGTATAGCTGTAGACATCATACCTACACCTAAACCTGCAATAATATTTGTAGCAGAGCCTGTAACTGATTGCTTTACTATTAAAGTAACAGGTTTTGTTCCTGTACCTGTATGATATTCAGTAATTTTACCAACACCTAATCCCGCAACTAGTCCCACAATGGTTGCCCAAAATACACCAAGTGCAGTATAATCTTTTCCACCGAGGCTCCAAGCCTCTGGTAATAGATTTGTAATTATAAAATATGCTCCAACTAACATCAAAGCTGCCGATATAAATTCTCCTTTATTTAATGCTGTCTGAGGGTTTCCTCCTTCTTTAACTTTAACAAAAAAGGTACCAATAATAGAAACTAAAATTCCTACGCTAGCTAATGCCAATGGCAACATGACAGCTCCTAATGAAAATTCTGAAAAAGCTGGCAAAACAGAAAAACTAGCTCCAAGAACCATAGTTGCAATAATTGAACCTACAAAAGATTCATAAAGGTCAGCTCCCATTCCTGCTACATCACCTACATTATCACCTACATTATCGGCAATAGTTGCAGGATTGAGCGGATGATCTTCTGGAATACCGGCTTCAACTTTACCTACCAAATCAGCTCCAACATCTGCAGCTTTAGTATATATTCCTCCCCCAACTCTTGCAAACAGTGCAATAGATGAAGCCCCTAATGAAAAAGAACTAATCACATTTAATACCACAGTGATTCCCCAATCTACACCAATTACATAATTATAAAATAAGAATAATCCACCTAATCCGAAAACACCAAGACTTACAACTCCTAGTCCCATAACACTTCCGCCATTAAAAGCTACTACTAGTGCTTTACTTATCGATGTACGTGCTGCATTTGTGGTTCTAACATTTGCTTTTGTTGCAATATTCATCCCAATATATCCTGCTAAGGCAGAAAATACAGCACCAACAATAAACGACAATACAGCAAAACCATTGGAACTGTCCTGTGCTGTGCTATTAAAAAATAAAAGAACTGCGACTGCTACAACAAAAATAGAGAGAACTTTATACTCAGATTTTAGGAAAGCCATTGCTCCCTTTGAAATATGTCCTGCAATAACGGCCATTTTTTCAGTCCCAACCTCTTGTTTGTTAACCCAAGACGTTTTCCAAAACATAAACACAAATCCAGCTATAGAAAATGCCAGAATAAAATAGATGATAGAATCCATATAATTAAGTTTTTATTTATTTCTTTTAAAATGATGGTAATATTCTTTGGTATTAGGTCTGGTTCCCAACAAAAATATAAAAATATATATGCTGATTATATGCATGCATAAAAGATTTTTTTCTATATTTGAAAGATATTACCGCAGAATTTTTATCCAGCTCCTATTTCAGTGTAATTTCCATCAATATATTTTAGTACAACTACTTACACAAATATTTCTCCGGAATTTATAGCTCCTTAATTCTCAACCGCAAACGATTGAAATTTTACAGACTTTTTTTCTTATTTATTCTATTATTCGATTTTTATTTAATGTAGTATTTTTCAACTCTACTTAATCCTAATTCTGGCATTATCCTAGCTAAATTAAATTTAACAAAAAATATATTGTTAATTTTATGTTAATATTTTAAAACCATTTGGTCTAAAATCTCCTAAACTTTTAGTTATCATGAATTTTACTTTCTCTCTTTCATTCAAAATACCTATTTTTAGGTATTGTCGTACCTATTTGCTTTTTTTACATTTGCCTCATGATAATCAATGAACATACTAAGATATTGGAAATTATAAAGTCGAATGAGCAAGCCATTGAAATCATTGCACAAATCAATTCGAATTTTAAAAAATTAAAAAATCCAGTTTTGCGCAAATTACTAGCTCCTAGAGTGAATGTAAAACAAGCGGCAAAAATTGGAGGAGTAAGTAGCGATAGTATTCTGGAAGCACTTAGCAAAATAGGATTCCAAATAGAGAACTGTCAACCAAAAGAAACCATAAATATACCTGAATTAGAAAAACAAATTAATATGAATCACCTAGAGAAAATCACCCTTGATGTACGCCCTATATTAAATTCGGGGGAAGATCCATTCAATAAAATTATGGCACAACTAAAAACGATGAATGAGCACCAAGCTTTATTAATCATCAATACTTTTGAGCCTATCCCTCTTCTGAATATATTAAAAGATAAAGGATTTTCATACCAAACAACCCGTCCAACAGAACAAGAAGTACATACATTATTATATAAAACTTCTGAAGAGAAATTAGAGGAGCCTAAAAATGAAAAGCCTAATAAAGATTGGAGTTTCGAGCACGTTGAAGAAGCGTACAAAGGTAAAATGGCGGAACTAGATGTACGAGATCTAGAAATGCCTATGCCAATGGTGAGCATTCTTGAAGCTGTTGAGAATATCGATTCAAAAAACGCTCTATTTGTTCATCACAAAAAACTTCCTCAATATCTAATACCAGAATTGAAAAACAGAGACTTTTCATTTGTTTCTAAAGAAATAGACAGCGCTAATATTAAACTTATCATATTTAAATCATGAATTCAGGATTAAGCACAAAAAATGCTCCATCTCCAGGAGTAGTCATCCCCTATTATATCTATAGTGCATTTAGTTTGGTATTAGCCTCTATTATGATGTTGGTATCGGGAGAGAATATTCTGGCCTCTTTTATTGGGCCAAACCTATTAAGCTTTACTCATATGCTCGTTCTAGGCTGGGTAAGTATGGTTATTTTCGGAGCTCTTTACCAGTTGATTCCTGTAGTAATGGAGGTGAAAATTAACAGTGAAAAGATGGCTCATTTCAGTTTCTGGACCCTTGCCATTGGAAACATCCTCTTGAGTTTTAGCTTTTGGCAGAACTATACGTCACCAAAATGGATGAGCATTATTGGAGGAAGTCTTGTTCTTCTTTCCATTATCGTGTTTGTCATCAATTTTGTTGCAACGGCAAGAACAACCCGTGTAAAATCCACACAGAATAACTTTATCATCACTTCTGTATTTTGGCTTTCACTTACTGTTGCTTTAGGCATAGCTATTTTGTTAAATAACAAATTCTATTTCATGCAGATTTCGCCCATTGAACTGCTAAAAGCTCATGCAGCTCTTGGTCTTATTGGATGGTTTCTGATGTTAGTGATGGGAGTAGCAAGTATTTTACTCCCAATGTTCTTTATTGTACACAACTTGAAAACCATTTATATTAAGATAAGCTATGCCCTCACCAATTTAGGGCTAACCTTTCTTGTTGTTTCTTTATTGTTATCATTTCCATCATGGACTAAAGAAATTGCTGGCCTTATGATTCTATTAGGAGTGGCTTCATTTGTAAGATATAATTTTGATGCCTATAAAAACAGATTAAGAAAGAGACTGGATATTGGAATGAAATTGACCGTTCTATCCTTCCTTTTATTGGCTGCAAGTTTTATAAATGGATTATTGGTATTTCTGGCTCCTGATTTTCTATCAGCTCAAATTATACCGCTGAGCTTGGCATTTGGAATGAATCTTATTTTGGGATTCTTCACCTCCCTTATTTTAGGACAAATGTATAAAACACTTCCTTTTATTCTTTGGCTGGCCAGATATCAAGATAAAGTAGGGAAATTCAAAACTCCACTTCCGGCTGACCTATATTCAGAGAAAATAGCAAATGCTCATTATTACAGTTTTATCACCGCAATTATACTATTGAATATTAGCCTATTTGTTCATTGCAAACTTACATTTTATGGAGGAGTTATTGCCTTGTTTATTACAGCTTTCCTCTATACTTACAATACAATGAAAATCGTTTTACATAAAGAGAATTTGAAACCATTAAAATAAATCCCATGTTAGATAATCTTACAAAAACAGAACAAAATATTCTTAACCAAATTAAAACAGTTATTGATCCTGAAGTAGCCATAAATATAGTAGATTTAGGTTTAATCTACGAGATACATCACCAAGAAGATGAAAAGAAAATTCAAGTCATCATGACATTATCAGCTAGAGGATGCCCTGTTGGAGATACCATAATCAACCATGTAAAAACCGTTATTGAAAACGAATACTCAGAATATGAAGTACAAGTTGATTTAGTATGGGAGCCTCAATGGACACCATCAATGATTACAGATGAAGGCAAATCTGCATTGAACCAGTAGAACAGCCTATACAAAATAGAGAGAGCTGAAGTGAGAACTTTGGCTTTTTTCATGCCTTATTATTACCGAATCCTGAGCTCAAATTCAAAAAATAATGTACATTTGTTACACTTTTTTAAGATTATGCAAAAGATAGAATTGAAAATATTTGGCTTATCCTATAGCCACTCCCAGAGCTCAGCTTATGCGCTCATTTTAGACGAAAAAAAAGGAAATAGAAGGCTTCCCATCATAGTTGGTGGGCTAGAAGCTCAAGCCATTGCTATTGAGGTAGAAAAGATGAAACCAGCAAGACCCCTCACCCATGATCTATTTAAAACCTTTGCTGAAACCTATAATATTACAGTGAGAGAAGTCATCATCAATAAATTCCTTGAAGGCATTTTTTATAGTGCATTGGTTTGTTTTGATGGAACTAACGAAATCGAACTAGACAGCAGAACCTCCGACGCTGTAGCCATTGCTTTGCGCTTCGACTGTCCAATTTACACCTACGAACATGTAATGGCTAGTGCTGGTGTAGTGATGGAAATAGAAGATGAAATGGGCTTTGAAGTGGAATCATTGAATGAAGAGGTAGATAATGAATTGGAAATTTTAAATCTGATGGAATTAGAAGAATCCTTAAAAAGTGCTATTGAGAATGAAGAATACGAAAAAGCCTCGGTCATTCGAGATGAAATAGGCAGAAGAAAAAATCAATAAACATATTTAACCATAAATAAATGACCATATGAGTATTAAGAATCGTTTAATCATCATGAACTTCCTCCAGTTTTTCATCTGGGGGGCTTGGCTTATTACTATTGGAGGATATTGGTTTCAAAATAAAGGATGGTCTGGTGCCGACTTTGGAATCATATTTTCAACCATGGGAATCGCCTCCTTGATTATGCCTGCACTATCAGGAATTATTGCTGACAGATGGATCAATGCAGAAAAGTTACTAGGTATATTTCATATCATTGGAGCAGGAGTATTAGCCTACCTTCCACAAATAAACGATCCAAATACATTCTTTTGGGTCATGCTGATTAATATGATTTTTTACATGCCAACTATCTCACTTTCAATTACAGTAGCATATTCAGCTCTCAATAAAGCCAAAAAAGACATTGTAAAAGAATACCCACCTATTAGAGTTTATGGAACCATAGGATTTATCATAGCCATGTGGACAGTAAGTTTATTAAAGATTGAAACATCTTCCATGCAATTTTATGTGGCTAGTATCGCCTCTGTAATTCTAGGCTTATATTCATTTACGCTACCTAAGTGTGAAGTGAGTAAAGATATCGAAACAAAGTCTTTTGTTGATACACTTGGTTTGAATGCATTTGCCTTATTTAAGAACTCTAAAATGGCCATGTTCTTTATCTTCTCCATGTTACTTGGTGCTTCTTTACAGCTTACCAATATGTATGGTGATACATTCCTTCACGATTTTGCTAAAATTCCAGAATACAAAGATCTATTGGTGATAGAATACCCAGCGATTATCATGTCCATTTCACAAATATCAGAAACCTTATTTATACTTGCTATACCATTCTTTTTGAAAAGATTTGGTATTAAAAAAGTGATGCTTATGAGTATGATAGCATGGGTTATTAGGTTTGCATTATTCGGTTATGGAAATCCAGCTGATTATTTATGGATGATTATTCTTTCAAATATTGTATACGGAATGGCTTTTGACTTCTTTAATATTTCGGGGTCTCTGTTCGTAGAAACACAAACAGATTCTAAAATTAGAGCCAGTGCTCAAGGTCTATTTATGATGATGACAAACGGCTTTGGTGCAATTTTAGGCTCATGGTCGAGCGGTATTATTATTGATAAATTCTTCTTAAATAATGATGGAAATTATATGTGGCAAGAAATATGGACTTCTTTTGCAATCTATTCACTCCTTATAACTGTGGCTTTCGCCTTGATGTTTAAGCACAAACATGAACCAGAAAAAATTGGTGAAATAGCACATTAGAGTTTATAATAAAGACGAAAACAAAACATGATTCAATACTTAAACCTACTAGAAAGAGTTTTAGAGGAAGGCACCGAGAAAACGGACAGAACAGGAACAGGAACAAAGAGTGTTTTTGGACATCAGATGCGTTTCGATCTAACTAAAGGCTTTCCGATTACTACCACTAAAAAGCTGCACCTACGCTCTATCATTCACGAGTTATTGTGGTTTTTAAAAGGTGATACCAATGTGAAGTATCTTCAAGAAAACAAAGTGAGGATTTGGAATGAATGGGCCGACGAAAATGGTGACCTAGGTCCTATTTATGGTTATCAGTGGCGTTCATGGCCTAGCGCCGATGGACAACATGTTGATCAAATTAGCCAAATCATTGATTCAATTCAAAACAATCCAGACTCTAGGCGTCATATAGTAAATGCATGGAATGTAAGTGAGATTTCGAAGATGGCACTGCCTCCTTGTCATATACTTTTCCAGTTTTATGTAGCCAATGGAAAGTTGAGCTGTCAACTCTACCAACGCAGCGCAGATATCTTTTTAGGGGTACCATTTAATATTGCAAGTTACGCACTTCTAACTATGATGATAGCCCAAGTTACTGGACTTGAGCCAGGAGATTTTGTGCATACTATAGGTGATGCTCATATTTACAATAATCACATGGACCAAGTAAAACTCCAACTTACTCGTAATACTAAAGAACTACCTACCATGAAACTCAATCCTGAAGTCAAAAGCATCTTCGACTTTAAGATTGAAGATTTTGAGCTTGTTAATTATGAGGCTCATCCTACTATAAAAGGGGATATTGCGGTTTAAACATCCTCAAAAAAAGCATAAAAAAAATCCATCATTTCTCAATGATGGATTTTTTTTGTTCATTTTCTAATTACTTCACATATTTGAAGTCTTTTCCTGGGAAATAAGCAGCACTTCCTAAGATTTCTTCAATGCGTAATAATTGGTTATATTTTGCTATTCTATCAGAACGGCTAGCAGAACCAGTCTTGATTTGACCAGTATTTAAAGCTACAGCTAAATCAGCAATAGTAGTATCTTCAGTTTCACCAGATCGGTGGCTCATCACAGCAGTATAACTATTAGATTGTGCCATCTTAACAGCGTTGATAGTTTCTGTTAATGTACCAATTTGGTTCACTTTAATTAGAATAGAGTTAGCGATATCTTTTTCAATACCCATTGATAATCTATCAGTATTAGTTACAAATAAATCATCACCTACTAATTGAATTTTATCACCCAATCTTTCAGTCATTAATTTCCAACCATCCCAATCATCTTCACTCATACCATCTTCAATTGATACAATAGGGTATTTCTTAGCCCAATTATCCCAAAAATCAACCATCTGACCAGGAGTTAATTTATCCCCTGTTGACCATTTAAGGTGATACATATTTTCTTCTGGTAGAAAATATTCAGCAGAAGCTGGATCTAAAGCGATAAAGATATCTTCACCAGGACGGTATCCAGCCTTCTCAATAGCTTGTAAGATTAGTGTTAAAGCCTCTTCATTAGATTTAAGGTTTGGAGCAAATCCACCCTCATCACCAACGTTTGTTGAGTAACCTTGTTTCTTTAAAACTGATTTAAGATTATGGAAAACTTCAGCACCCATTCTTAAAGCCTCTGAGAAACGCTCAGCACCAGCAGGCATAATCATAAACTCTTGGAAATCGATACTATTATCAGCGTGAGAACCACCATTAAGGATGTTCATCATTGGAATAGGAAGTGTATTAGCACTTGTTCCACCGATATATCTATAAAGATACTGTCCTGTTTCTTGAGCAGCAGCATTAGCACAAGCTAAACTTACACCTAACATAGCGTTAGCACCCAATTTTGCTTTATTTGGAGTACCATCGATTTCGATCATTCTAGTATCGATATCAATTTGGTCAGTTACATACATTCCTTTAAGCTCATCATTCAAAATTTTGTTTACATTTTGAACAGCATTAAGAACACCTTTACCTAAGAATCTATTCTTGTCATCATCACGTAACTCAACAGCTTCGTGAACACCGGTACTAGCTCCAGAAGGGACAGCCGCACGGCCTACGATACCATTACTTGTAAATACATCTACTTCTACTGTTGGATTCCCTCTTGAGTCCAAAATTTCTCTTGCATGAATGTTGGTTATTGCTCCCATTTCACTAATTTTTTAAACGGTTTATTAAATTTTTTAATTGAAATATCTTTGTATTTTCAATTGAGCAGCGAAGATACGAAATTAAATTTTGCGCAAAAAAAAAGGTCTGAAAAAATCAGCCCTTTTAACTTATTTAGATTAAAGATGTTTATTTTCTAAAGAATTCCAGATGGATCATATGTAGTAGTTTTTGTACACTTTCCTTCACTACAGTCCGTACAATAGTAACCATTCTGTGGATTTATTTGTGGTTCACATTCACCAGAGGAACTAGCCCCTGTACTAGTACATCCTGAACAAGTAACAGTATAACCACCACCTGGTGCTGCCTTCATCTCATATAGTTTACCATCCTTCAAAACCAATGGAATAATAGAAACAGAATGGTTAGTGAGATCAACACCTTTTAAAATGTGATATCCGTTAATATTAACTATAGTAATTTCATCCAGCACTACTGACAAGTCATTGTTTTTATTTAATACGTCCTCCCATTTGGTTTTAATCTCAATGGTACTTTTTGTAATTAAATACTCTCCTTGAGATAATTCACCAATCACTTCTTGGAAACAATCTGAATTTTCATTGGAATTTGACTTTAGTTGAACATCAGAAGGGTTTTCATCAAATGGATTAACATCTCTATTTTCACAACTTGAAATAAACGAAACAAGTAGTACTACCGATAATAATAATAAAGCTTTTTTCATAATGTATTTTTCAATATGTGAATAATAAAAGGCCAGATTCTGAATCAAATTAAAATAAATAAAATCTCAGTTTCTAGTCTTATGTTAAATATATACCAAATATAAAAAGAATAAATCCTAAAAACAAGTCATTATCAAGATCCAAAAAAGCCCGATATTTTCGATATCAGGCTCCACAACTTTTTTCAAAAGACTATTCAGCTTTCTTTTCTTCTGTAGCTTCTTCTTTTGCTGGGGTAACTTCTTCTGCTTTAGCTTCAACAGTTTTCTCTGCTGCTGCTTCTGCAGTTTTTGTTGCACCACCACGACGGCTTCTTCTAGACTTCTTCTTAGTCTCTTTAGTGCTTAACATATGCTCGTTATAATCTACTAATTCGATCATACACATTTCAGCATTGTCACCTAAACGAGTTCCTAATTTGATTATTCTAGTGTAACCACCTGGACGGTCAGCCACTTTCATAGAGATGTCTCTGAATAATTCAGTAACAGCATCTTTGCTTTTTAAGTAAGCAAATACAACTCTTCTTGAATGTGTGCTATCTGTCTTTGATTTAGTAATCAATGGTTCAACATAGATTTTAAGTGCTTTAGCTTTGGCAACTGTAGTTTTTATTCTCTTGTGTATGATAAGAGAGGTTGCCATATTAGAAAGCATGGCTTTTCTATGCGCACTTCTTCTTCCTAAATGATTAAATTTCTTATTATGTCTCATGTCAATTAATCCTTATCTAATTTGTACTTAGCAGTATTCATTCCAAATTCAAGGCTCTTGTTTTTCACTAATTCTTCTAACTCTGTAAGAGATTTTCTTCCGAAGTTTCTGAATTTTAATAAGTCATTCTTGTTGAATGCTACAAGTTCACCTAAAGTTTCTACATCTGCAGCTTTCAAACAATTTAGAGCACGAACTGACAAGTCCATATCCACTAATTTTGTTTTTAATAACTGACGTACATGTAGGGTATTTTCATCGAATTCTTCTGATACAGATTTCTCTTCAGTTTCTAAAGAGATCTTCTCATCTGAGAATAACATGAAGTGATGAATTAGAATTTTCGCTGCTTCCTGCAATGCATCTTTTGGGCTGATAGAACCATCAGTGTCGATATCAAAAACTAATTTTTCATAATCAGTTTTTTGTTCAACTCTATAGTTTTCTACATCAAACTTCACATTTTTAATGGGAGTATGAATAGAATCTATAGCTACAGTTCCAATCGGATCATTCACGTTCTTATTTTCTTCAGCAGGTACATACCCTCTTCCTTTTTGAATAGTGATTTCCACATTCAATTTAACGGATGGTTCCATATGACAAATTACCTGCTCAGGATTTAATACTTGAAATACAGAAAGGTACTTGTTGATGTCTCCTGCCTTGAACGTTTCTTGATCGCCAATAACCACATTTACTTTTTCACTAGTTTCAGAGTCAATTTGTTGCTTGAATCTTACTTTCTTAAGGTTAAGGATGATGTCTGTAACATCCTCTATAACCCCTTTGATAGATGAGAATTCATGGTCAACACCTTCGATTCTAATACTTGTAATGGCGAATCCCTCAAGAGAAGACAATAAAATTCTTCTTAGAGCATTGCCAATAGTAATCCCGAATCCAGGTTCTAGAGGACGAAATTCAAATAGTCCTTTCGAATCTGTCGATTCTATCATGATTACTTTATCTGGTTTCTGGAAAGCTAAAATAGCCATATAACGTTCCTTTTATCTTGGTTATTAATTTATTTCTTATTTCGAATAGAGTTCAACAATCAACTGTTCGTTGATAGTTTCAGGTATGTCTGCTCTTTCAGGGAAACTTACAAATTTTCCAGCAAACTTATCTTCATCCCACTCTAACCAAGGATAATTTATTCTAGATGCTATTGCATTTGTTACAACTTCCAAGGATTTTGACCTTTCTCTAACTGCTACTACATCACCTGGACGTAGGCTGTAAGAAGGAATATTAACTACTTTGCCATTTACGGTTACATGACGATGAGATACAAATTGACGAGCAGCTGATCTTGTTGGGGCAATACCTAGTCTGTAAACCGTATTGTCTAAACGAGCTTCGATTAATTGTAATAATACTTCACCGGTAATTCCTTTTTTACTTGAAGCTTTTTTGAATAAGTTTCTAAATTGTCTTTCTAAGACACCGTAAGTGTATTTAGCTTTTTGTTTTTCCTTCAGCTGGATTCCATACTCAGAAACTTTCTTTCTGCGAGCATTAGGTCCGTGTTGTCCTGGAGGATAATTTTTCTTCTCATAGCTTTTATCCGGGCCGAAAATAGGCTCACGGAACTTACGTGCAATTTTAGTCTTTGGACCAATATATCTTGCCATAATCTAATTTATTTTGTTTCAGCTAAAAAATTATCAGTAAAGCTGAAACTAGTTACATACTTTGTTATTATACTCTTCTTTTCTTTGGAGGTCTACACCCATTATGTGGTAATGGAGTTACATCCTTAATCTCGGTAACTTCAATTCCGTGAGAATGGATAGTACGGATAGCAGAATCACGTCCTGCTCCTGGTCCTTTCACGTAAACTTTCACCTTTCTTAAACCTAAATCAAAAGCCACTTTTGCGCAATCTCCTGCAGCCATCTGTGCAGCATATGGTGTGTTCTTCTTAGAACCTCTAAATCCCATTTTACCTGCAGACGACCAAGAAATAACTTGTCCTTGATTATTGGTCAAAGAAATGATAACGTTATTGAAAGAAGCATTTACAAAAGCTTTACCAGCTGCCTCTATCTTAACGACTCTTTTCTTCGTTACCTTTTTTGTCTTTTTTGCCATAATTAAAAACTTCTAATGTTTTAATCTAGATTTTATTTAATTGCCTTCTTCTTTCCAGCAACAGTCTTTTTTCTACCTTTTCTGGTACGAGCGTTATTCTTAGTAGATTGTCCACGTAATGGTAAACCAATACGATGACGAATTCCACGATAACAACCGATGTCCATAAGTCTCTTGATGTTCATCTGAACTTCAGAACGTAATTCACCTTCGATCAAATAGCTTTTTGCTAAAATATCACGAATCTGTTTTTGTTCTGCATCTGACCAATCTTGAACTTTCTTGCTCCAATCGATTCCAGCTTCAGTTAAAATGCTTTGAGCACTACTTCTTCCAATTCCGAAGATGTAAGTCAAACCAATTTCTCCTCTTTTTTGTTTAGGTAAATCTATACCTGCAATCCTAGCCATACACTTAACTTATTAAAAATAATTTTTATCCCTGACGTTGTTTAAACTTGGGATTTTTCTTGTTGATTACATATAATCTTCCTTTTCTGCGTACAATCTTGCACTCAGCACTTCTCTTTTTTACAGACGCTCTAATTTTCATTGCTCGTTTATTTGTATCTAAATGTTATTCTTCCTTTTGATAGATCATATGGCGACATTTCCACTTTAACTTTGTCACCAGGTAAAATTTTAATATAGTGCATTCTCATTTTTCCACTTATATGTGCAGTAATGATATGCCCATTTTCAAATTCTACTCTAAACATGGCGTTTCCAAGTGATTCGATCACCTTACCATCTTGTTCAATTGACATTTGTTTTGCCATAATAATCTTACTCTTTTTTTCTTAAAACTTCTTCAATAAACTCAAAACTTGACAGAATCTCTGCTTTTCCTCTTCGAATAACTACATCATGCTCAAAGTGAGCAGCGGGTAAATTATCCAAAGTTCGAATAGTCCAACCATCCGGATCCTGTGCAATATCAAAGGTTCCCAGTGTTATCATGGGCTCAATTGCTATTACCATACGCTCCTGAAGTTTAGGACCTGAACCACGGCGGCCAAAATTAGGTATTTCCGGCTTCTCATGCAAATTTCTTCCCAATCCATGCCCAACTAAATCTCGAACCACTCCATATCCAAACTGCTCAACATGATTTTGAATGGCAAATCCAATATCTCCAACACGTTTTCCAGTAACAGCTTGTTCGATTCCTTTATATAAGGATTCTTTTGTTACTTCTAGCAATCTGAGTACTTCTTCCTTTACATTTCCAACTGCAAAGGTATAGGCAGAGTCTCCATAAAAACCATTCATTAATGTTCCACAATCCACCGAAACAACATCTCCATCATTAATGATACGATCTCCAGGTATTCCATGAACAACTTCTTCGTTGATGCTCATGCATAAGGTAGCTGGAAAACCGCCATAACCTTTAAACCCAGGAACAGCACCATTATCTCTAATAAACTCTTCAGCTAATCGATCTAATTTTGCGGTACTCACGCCAGGCTCAATGACTTTGGCGATTTCTGCCAGAGTTCTACCAACAAGTAAAGAACTTTTTCTAAGAAGATCAATCTCTTCTTCAGTTTTAATAGTAACTTTATCTTTTGCCATTCTTACATTCCAGAAGCAGCTCCGCCTCTTCCTTTAATTCTACCAGATTTAGTAAGCCCATCATAATGACGCATCAAAAGATGACTTTCAATTTGCTGTAATGTATCTAATACTACACCTACCATAATAAGTAAAGATGTACCACCATAAAATTGAGCAAACTGACTACTAACTCCAACAACACTAACAAATGCAGGCATAATAGCAACTAAACCTAGGAATATAGATCCAGGTAAAGTTATTTTAGACATTACATCATCCAAGAATTCAGCAGTTTTCTTACCAGGCTTAACACCGGGAATAAAACCACCATTTTTCTTCATATCATCAGCCATTTGATTAGGGTTAATTGTAACCGCTGTATAGAAATAGGTGAAGATAATAATAACGATAAAGAATACTAAGTTATACCAAAACCCATTGATATTGGAAAAAGTTGCTGCAAAAGCACTCATTCCTTCTGATTCAGAAAAACCAGCAAAAGTAATGGGTAAGAACATAATTGCCTGAGCAAAGATGATAGGCATAACACCTGCAGCATTAACCTTTAAAGGAATATACTGGCGAACACCACCATACTGTTTATTACCAACAATTCTTTTAGCATACTGCACTGGAATACGGCGTGTACCTTGTACAAGAAGAATAGTTAACAGCACAACAAATACTAATACTGCAATTTCAATAATAAACACCACCAATCCTCCTCCAGACTGCTCCATACGAGAAGCAAACTCACTGAATAAAGCGAAAGGTAAGTTCGCAATAATACCTATCATAATGATAAGAGAGATACCGTTTCCAATTCCTTTTTCTGTAATTCTTTCACCTAACCACATTACAAATAAAGTTCCAGCAACTAATATTAGGATGCTAGATATCCAAAAAAATGTAGTAGGAGATGTAATATTAGGGTCAAAAGGTGAAATTGCTTGTGCAGGAAGTTGAGAAATCAAATTAGTAATATACGCTGGAGCCTGAAATGCAGTAATTGCAACAGTTAACCAACGTGTAATTTGATTGATTTTATTTCTTCCACTTTCTCCTTCTTTCTGTAGTTTCTGAAAATAGGGAATAGCCATTCCTAACAGCTGAATCACAATAGAAGCAGAAATATAAGGCATGATACCCAATGCAAAAATAGATGCATTAGAAAATGCTCCACCAGAGAACATATTCAATAAGCCTAATAATCCTGAATCAGTTTGATTTTTTAATGCTGCTAACTGAGTAGGATCTACACCTGGCAGAACCACATAAGATCCCAGTCTATATATCAGAATAACACCTAAGGTATAGAGAATCCTCTTGCGAAGATCCTCTATTTTAAAGATATTTCTAATAGTTTCGATTAGTTTTTTCATGAAAATTGGTTTTAAATGGTAGTTGCTGTACCACCTTGTGCTTCGATTAATTTAGTTGCAGACGCAGAAAAGGCATGGGCTGTTATGTCCACTTTAGCTGTCAACTCACCTCTTCCCAATACTTTAACTCTATCTTTCTTGTTAACCAAACCATTCTCAATTAAAACGTCTATTGTTATTGCTTGAAGTTCTAATTCTTCAGCAATTTTCTGAATAGCGTCCACGTTAATACCGCGATACTCTACTCTATTTATATTTTTGAAACCAAATTTAGGAACGCGTCTGAATAATGGCATTTGACCACCTTCAAATCCTCTTTTACGTTTGTAACCAGAACGTGACTTTGCACCTTTATGACCTCTAGTAGATGTTCCACCTTTGCCAGATCCTTGTCCACGACCAATTCTTTTATCTGAGTGAGTTGCTCCCTCTGCCGGTTTTAAATTACTTAAATCCATGATTATATAATTTAAATTTCTTCGATTAGTAATAAATGTTTCACTTTGTTGACCATACCCTCTAAAGGACCATTCAACGTTAGTTCTTTAACCTGATTCATTTTAGTCAGGCCAAGAGCGTCAAGGGTTGCTTTTTGATCTTTTGGATGACCAATTCTACTTCTTACCTGCTTGATTCTTACTTTTCTTTCCATTATGCCTGATTTTATCCGTTAAATACTGTGTCTAAATCAACATTTCTAAGCTGTGCTATTGTTTTTGGATCTCTGAGGTTAGTCAAAGCATCTATAGTCGCCTTTACCACTGAGTGTGGATTTGATGAACCTTTAGATTTTGCTAATACATCCTTAACTCCCACACTCTCAAAAACAGCACGCATCGCTCCACCAGCAATTACTCCAGTACCAGGAGCAGCAGGCTTCATAAATACTCGTGCACCGCTATAGCGGCCAGTTTGTTCGTGAGGTAATGTTCCTTTAAGAACAGGAATTTTTATTAAATGTTTCTTAGCATCATCAACACCTTTAGCAATTGCTGCAGATACTTCGTTTGCTTTACCTAAACCATAACCTACGACACCATTCTCGTTTCCAACTACAACAATAGCTGAAAAGCTAAAGGTTCTACCACCTTTTGTAACTTTTGTTACTCTTTGAATACTAACCAGTCTATCTTTGAATTCAATTTCGCTGGATTTTACTCTTTTTAAATTCTTATTTGCCATAATTGATTATAATTTTAGGCCGCTAGTTCTAGCAGCTTCAGCTAATGATTTAATACGACCATGATACAAATATCCGTTACGATCAAAAACAACTTCGGTGATACCAGCTTCTTTTGCTTTTTCGGCAACGAGTTTACCTACTAATGCAGCCTGTTCAATTTTTGTTACTTTTTGTCCGACAATATTCTCCTCTGTTGAAGAAGCAGCAAGTACAGTATGTCCTGCAGCATCATCCACAAGCTGAACATAAATCTGTTTATTACTTCTAAAAACAGTCATTCTTGGACGAACAGCACTACCTTCAACGGTCTTTCTGATACGTCTCTTTATTTTGAGTCTACGATACTCTTTTCTGTTCTTTACTTTCATTTTCTAAAGACATTAATTCCCTGGCTTTATCACCAGGCAAGTATAATTAATTATTACTTAGCGGCTGATTTACCAACTTTCTTTCTAAGCTCTTCACCTTGGAATTTGATTCCCTTTCCTTTATATGGCTCAGGCTTACGTAATGATCTTACTTTAGCTGCAACTTGACCTAATAATTGCTTATCGTGTGAAGTCATAGTTAAGGTAGGATTCTTACCTCTTTCAGTAACAGCTTCTGCCTTTACTTCTTCAGGAAGCACAAAATACACATGGTGAGAGAAACCCAAAGCAAAGTCTAAAACTTGACCTTGAACATCTACTTTATAACCTACACCAACTAATTCTTGTACCGTTTTGAATCCTTCTGAAACACCTTGAATCATGTTTGAAATCAAAGATCTATATAATCCATGCTTTGAGCGATGGTCTTTTGATTCTGTAGCACGATCTAAAGTAACTATTCCATCCTCTATTTTAAGAGTAATAGCAGGATCTACTTGTTGTTGCAATTCGCCTAATTTTCCCTTTACTGTGACCAAGTTTTCTTTTGAAACTTCAACAGTAACTCCTGAGGTAACAGGAATGGGTAATTTTCCGATTCTTGACATTATTATTCTCCTCTAATTAACTTACGTAACATAATATTTCACCACCAATGTTCTCTCTGCGAGCTTCTTTATCAGTAATTACACCTTTAGATGTAGAGATGATAGCCACTCCAAGACCATTAATAACACGTGGTAAATCGTCAGCGCCTTTATAAACACGCAAACCTGGCTTACTCACACGCTTCAACTCTTTAATAGCACTCATTTTTGTTTGTGGGTGATATTTTAAAGCGATTTTAATATTGCTATCGATAGTACCTTCATTTTCAACTTTGTATTGAAGAATATATCCCTTTTCAAACAAAATCTTTGTAATGTTCAGTTTCAATTTAGAATGAGGAACATCAACGATTCTATGATTAGCACTTATGGCGTTTCTTAATCTTGTTAAGTAATCTGCAATTGGATCTGTATTCATTATTATCCGTTTTTATAAATTAAAAATTACCAACTGGCTTTCTTAACACCAGGAATCAACCCATTATTTGCCATTTCACGGAAATTAATACGTGATACTCCAAACTGACGCATATAACCTTTAGGTCTACCAGTCAATTTACAGCGATTATGAAGGCGAATTGGATTTGAATTTCTAGGTAACTTTTGTAGTCCAACATTATCACCAGCAGCTTTCAATTCAGCTCTTTTATTAGCATATTTATCAACGAGTTTTTGTCTTTTGACTTCTCTCGCTTTCATTGATTCTTTAGCCATAATTAACTCTTTTTATTGTTTTTGAATGGGAAGCCAAATTCTTTTAATAGAGCGTAGCACTCTTTATCAGTTTTAGCTGAGGTAACAATAGTAATATTCATACCATTGATTTTTGTTACTTTATCGATATCAATTTCAGGGAAAATGATTTGTTCTGGAACTCCGAAAGTAAAGTTGCCACGTCCATCAAAACCTTTTTCATTGATACCACGGAAGTCACGTACACGAGGAATAGAAACTGATACCAAACGATCAAAAAATTCATACATGTTTTGTCTTCTTAAAGTAACTCTAACTCCAATTGGCATACCTTTTCTAACCTTAAAGTTAGAGATATCTCTTTTAGACTTAGTAGAGACTGCTCTTTGACCAGCAATCATTGTCATTTCTTCTAGACCAGTATCGATTCTTTTCTTATCGGTAATAGCTTCACCTAATCCTTGATTCAACGAAATTTTCGTAATCTTGGGTATTTGCATACTGCTTGTATAGCCAAACTCCTTCATTAAAGCAGGTGCAACTTCTTTGGAATATTTTTCCTGTAATCTTGGTGTGTACATTATTTAATCACCTCCCCTGATTTTTTTGAAAATCTTACTGATTTTCCAGTTTTTTCATCTATTTTCTTACCGATTCGGGTGGTATTTCCTTTAGCGTCCACAATCATAAGATTGGACATATGAATAGGAGCTTCTTGCTCAACTATTCCACCCTGGGGATTTTGAGCATTTGGTTTAGAGTGCTTCTTTATAAGATTAGCACCTTCAACAACGGCTCTTCCTGTTGCAGCATCAATTCTTAAAACTCGTCCTTGTTTTCCTTTAGACTCGCCACTGATTACCTTAACAGTATCTCCCTTTTTAATATTTAATTTTACACTCATAGTTTATTCTTTTTATAACACCTCAGGTGCAAGAGAAACAATTTTCATAAAATCTTTTTCACGTAATTCGCGAGCAACAGGACCAAAAATACGCGTTCCTGACATCTCTCCAGCAGCGTTTAATAAAACAACCGCATTATCATCAAAGCGAATATAAGAACCATCAGGTCTTCTCACTTCTTTTTTAGTACGAACTACAACGGCTGTAACAACGGTACCTTTTTTCATACCACTACTTGGAACAGCTGATTTTACGGTAACTACTACTTTATCACCTAATGATGCATAGCGACGACCAGTACCACCTAAGACCTTAATAACAAGTACCTCTTTAGCACCACTGTTGTCCGCAACACCACTTCTACTTTCTTGTTGTAACATAATTATTTAGCTCTTTCAATGATTTCTACTAGTCTCCAACGCTTATTCTTGCTCAAAGGACGAGTTTCCATGATTTTAACAGTGTCACCAATGTTACAATCATTAGCATCGTCATGAGCCATGAGCTTGTTGGTCTGCTTTACGAACTTACCATAAATGGGGTGCTTTTTTTTCGTTTCAATCTCCACCACAATGGAACGGTCCATTTTATTGCTAACAACGAGCCCAACTCTCTCTTTTCTTAAATTTCTTTCCATTTCAAAAATTATTTATCTGCTGGTTGTCTGTTGTTTAATTCAGTCATTAACCTTGCAATAGTTTTTCTATACTCTTTTAACACATTGGGGTTTTCCAATGGAGAAACGGCATGATTTAAACGGGCTTTATCGAGGATCATTTTTTGATCTTCTAGTTTTTCCTGTATATCTTTGGTAGATAATTCTTTTATTTCTGAATTTTTCATCTTCGTAATTTTTTAATCTTCTACGTAATCTCTTCGAACTACAAATTTTGTAAGAACAGGCAATTTTTGCGCACCAAGTCTCATAGACTCTTTAGCAGTGGCGAAATCCACACCTGCAGATTCAAAAATTATTCTACCTGGTGAAACACGAGCTACAAATAATTCAGGGGCACCTTTACCTTTTCCCATTCTTACTTCAGCTGGTTTTTTAGTTACTGGTTTATCTGGAAAGACTCTAATCCAAAGTTGCCCTTGTCGCTTCATCTTACGAGTAATAGCCTGACGAGCTGCTTCGATTTGTCTACCTGTCATCCAGGTTTCTTCCAGAGATTTAATTCCAAAAGAGCCAAAAGCTAATTCGTGACCACGCTGAGCGTTGCCCTTCATTCTACCTTTTTGCATCTTTCTGAACTTTGTTTTTCTAGGCTGTAACATATCTAAAACTTATTTACTTATTCCTATTTATTTTCTTCTTCTTTGTTGATGGGGACGTTGTTTTCCACCTTTTTCAGGAGCACCTGTTGGAACCAATTCTGGTTTACCATAGATCTCACCTTTACATATCCACACTTTAATACCAATACGGCCATAAGTAGTGTGAGCTTCTGCTAGTGAATAATCGATGTCTGCTCTTAAAGTGTGCAATGGAATACGACCATCTTTATACATTTCGGAACGGGCCATTTCGGCACCACCTACACGACCACTAATAAGAATTTTGATGCCTTCGGCACCAGCTCTCATAGTAGATGCAATAGAAGTTTTAATCGCACGACGGAAAGAAATTCTTCCTTCAATCTGACTTGCTACATTCTTAGCCACTAAACTTGCCTCTAATTCAGGGCGTTTAATCTCTGAGATATTAATTTGAACTTCTTTCTTAGTGAGTTTTTTTAACTCTTCTTTTAGTTTATCAACCTCTTGACCACCTTTACCAATAATGATACCTGGACGAGCAGTGTGAACAGTAATAGTTACTAATTTTAGAGTACGTTCGATGGCGATTTTAGCAACACTGGCTTTACTAAGACGTGCAGAAAGATACTTTCTGATTTTCATGTCTTCTACCAATTTCTCTTCAAATTTCTTTCCACCAAACCAATTAGAGTCCCATCCTTTGATGATTCCTAATCTTAAACCGATTGGATTTGTCTTTTGTCCCATTAGTTTTCTTCTTTAATAATTCTACTATCAACAACTACTGTCACGTGATTAGAACGCTTACGAACTCTATGTGCACGACCTTGTGGTGCTGGTTGAATTCTTTTCAATTGTCTTCCGCTATCTACATATACTTCCTTCACATAAAGATTAGCATCTTCCATGCGCTCTTCTGTATTTTTAGCTTGCCAATTGGATACGGCAGAAAGCAAAACTTTATATAATCTATTTGAAGCTTCTTTTGGTGAATGCTTCAAAATATATAACGATTTTTCAACGCTCTCTCCTCTCACTAGGTCTGCTACCAATCTCATTTTTCGGGGAGATGTGGGGCAGTTATTCAATTTCGCAAAAGCCACTTGTTTTTTGGCTTCCTTGATCTTTTCTGCTGTGTTATGTTTTCTGGATCCCATAGTGATTCAATCTTTCTTATTTATTACCTTTATTCTTGCTCCCTGCATGTCCACGGAAGATTCTAGTTGGAGAAAATTCTCCTAACTTATGACCTACCATATTCTCAGTAACGTAAACAGGAATAAATTTGTTTCCATTATGAACAGCTATGGTTTGTCCTACGAAGTCTGGAGATATCATAGAAGCTCTAGACCAGGTTTTAACCACAGTTTTTTTGTCTGCCTCCACATTAGCAAGAACTCTTTGTTCTAGCTTATAATGGATAAATGGACCTTTTTTTAATGAACGACTCATAATTTAATGATATTTAATTCCTTACTTCTTTCTTCTATCGATGATATACCTGTTACTATCCTTCTTCTTGTTACGAGTTTTGTAACCTTTAGCAGGAATACCATTACGCGATCTTGGATGACCTCCAGACTGGCGGCCTTCACCACCACCCATAGGGTGATCAACTGGATTCATTACAACACCACGTACTCTTGGACGACGACCTTGCCAACGAGTTCTACCAGCTTTACCTGATCTTTCGAGACTATGTTCACCGTTAGATACCATACCGATTGTAGCTTTACAAGTTTGAAGAATCATTCTTGTTTCACCACTAGGCATTTTTAAGATTGCAAATTTACCATCACGAGTCATTAGTTGAGCAAAGTTACCTGCAGAACGAGCCATTTTAGCTCCTTGTCCAGGACGCAATTCAACATTATGAATGATTGTACCATATGGAATATCGCTTAAATAAAGTGTGTTTCCTACATCTGGTGTGGCATCTTTTCCGCTGAGAACTTCTTGTCCAACTTCAATACCATGTGGAGCTATGATATATCTCTTCTCACCATCAGCATAAACTAATAAGCTGATACGAGCCGATCTATTAGGATCATACTCTACCGTTTTCACTTTTGCAGGAATACCTTCTTTATCTCTTTTAAAGTCGATAATTCTATACTTCTTTTTATGACCACCACCTATATAGCGCATAGTCATCTTCCCGTTACTGTTTCTACCACCTGATTTTTTCTTACCTTCCAACAAACTCTTCTCTGGTGTTGAGGTGGTAATATCGTCGAACGTGCTTATTAACTTAAAGCGTTGTCCCGGGGTTGTCGGTTTGAATTTTTTTAAAGCCATCTAATTATATATTGCTATAAAAATCAATTGTTTCGCCTTCGGCCAAAGTCACAATAGCCTTCTTAAACGAATTTTCTTTTCCTGAGATAAAGCCACCTTTTGTAAAGCGACTTTTTGACTTGCCCAGATAATTCATTGTATTAACAGAAACTGCTTCCTTACCATAGAACTCTTTAATAGCTGCTTTGATTTGGATTTTATTAGCATTTCTGTTTACAATAAAGCCATAACGATTCGGAAACTTTTCAGTTACCGCTGTCATTTTCTCTGTAATGATTGGCTTAATGATAATACCCATTTTCTTGTCTTTTAAATTATCGATGAATTTACAAGTCTAACTATGCTAATTCAGAGAAAGCTTCCACTGAACTCTCTACCATAACTAGGTTCTTTGCCTTAAGAATTTCATAAGTATTTAAATCAGAAACCCTTAACACTGTAACCCCCTGTAAATTTCGAGTCGACAAATATACATTATTATTTATATCATTCAACACGATTAGTGTCTTTTTTCCACTCAATTCCAGATCCTTAAGAATCTTAACCATTTGAGAGGTTTTTGCACTATCGAGATTGATGTCTTCGATTACTTTAATCGCTGAGTCTTGAGCTTTATAAGTTAAAGCTGACAAACGAGCCAAACGCTTAAGTTTCTTGTTCAATTTAAAGTTGTAAACTCTTGGTTGAGGACCAAAAACGCGAGCACCACCTCTAAAAATAGGCGATTTGATGCTACCAGCACGAGCGGTACCTGTACCTTTTTGACGCTTAATTTTCCTAGTACTACCAGAAAGCATACTTACCTCTTTAGAACTGTGAGTACCTTGCCTTTGATTAGCATTGTACTGCTTCACAGCTAGATAGATAGCATGATCATTTGGTTCAATACCAAAAACTTTTTCATCCAGAACAACTTTCTTTCCGGTTTCTTTTCCACTTACACTATATACTGCTACTTCCATCTCTCAATTGTTAAATATGATCCTTTTGAACCTGGAACAGAGCCCTTAACTACAATTAAGTTCTTTTCAGGTACAATTTTTACTACTTGTAAATTGATTACTTTAACTCTCTTATTACCCATTTGACCAGCCATTCTCATTCCTTTAAATACTCTTGAAGGATATGAAGACGCTCCGATTGAACCAGGGGCTCTAAGTCTGTTGTGCTGACCGTGAGTAGCATCGTTAACTCCAGCAAATCCATGACGTTTTACAACACCTTGGAAACCTTTACCTTTGGAGGTACCAGCTACATCAACATACTCGCCTTCTGCGAATACTTCAACTGTAACACTTTCACCGAATTTTTTCTTTTCTTCGAATCTAGAGAATTCTATTAAAACTCTCTTAGGTGTAGTTTTGGCTTTTTCAAAGTGACCACGCAACGCTTTAGAGGTATTCTTCTCTTTTTTGTCGTCATAGCCAAGTTGAATAGCCTCGTAACCATCATTATCGAGGGTACGAACTTGGGTAACTACACAGGGGCCAGCTTCGATTACTGTACATGGAATGTTTTTTCCATTTTCATCGAATATGCTGGTCATCCCAACTTTTTTTCCAATAATTCCTGACATTTTAAAAAGCCTTTAAAATTACACTTTGATTTCTACTTCAACTCCACTTGGTAACTCTAGACGCATTAGAGAATCTATTGTTTTAGCATTACTGCTATAGATGTCTAATAGTCTTTTATACGAGTTCAACTCGAATTGCTCTCTCGATTTCTTGTTCACAAATGTTGATTTGTTCACTGTATAGATTTTCTTATGAGTTGGTAATGGAATTGGTCCATTAACTACTGCACCTGTAATTTTTACAGTTTTTACAATCTTTTCAGCTGATTTGTCAACTAGATTATGATCATACGATTTTAATTTAATTCTAATCCTCTGACTCACGATTCTTGTTTTTATATGATAACTGAATATTATTTCACTCCCATTACATCTTCCACCACAGACTTTGGAGCTTCAGCAAAATGACTGAATTCCATGCTTGAAGAAGCTCTTCCAGATGTGATAGTACGTAAAGCCGTAACATAACCAAACATCTCGCGCAATGGAACTTTCGCTTTCACTACCTGAGAACCTGATTTAGCTTCAATACCTTCTAGTTGTCCACGACGACGATTAACGTCACCACTTACATCACCTAAATAATCATCTGGGGTTGTAATTTCCACTTTCATGATAGGCTCCAATAAAACAGGACTTGCTTTCTTAGCAGCTGTTTTAAATGCTAATTTAGCGGCTAATTCAAAACTCAATTGATCTGAATCCACTGCATGGAAGGAACCATCAGTTAAAGTTACTTTTAAACTATCGACACCGTATCCAGCTAATACACCATTCTGCATAGCCATAGTAAATCCTTTTTGTATAGACGGAATATATTCTTTAGGAATATTACCACCTTTAACACTGTCGACAAACTGCAAACCTACAAAACCTTCATCTGCAGGACCCATTTCAAATACGATATCAGCAAATTTACCACGTCCACCCGACTGCTTTTTATATACTTCACGGTGGTTCACCGAAGCAGTAATAGCTTCTTTATAAGAAACCATTGGCTGACCCTGAGTGCAATCTACTTTAAATTCACGTTTCAAGCGATCCACTAAGATATCTAGATGAAGCTCTCCCATCCCACTAATAATGGTCTGTCCAGTATCTTCATCAGTTTGTACCCTAAAAGTAGGATCCTCCTCAGCAAGTTTTTGAAGAGCTATTCCTAGCTTATCCATTTCTTTCTGAGTATTAGGTTCAATAGCTACTTTAATTACTGGCTCTGGGAATTTCATAGTCTCTAAAACAATAGGACTACTTAAGTCAGTTAAAGTATCACCTGTTCGTATAGTTTTGAACCCTACAGCTGCACCAATATCACCAACACCAATTTCCTCTAAAGGCTCTTGCTTATTGGAGTGCATTTGCATAATCCTTGAAATTCTTTCTTTTTTACCAGTAGAAGCATTCAACACATAAGATCCTGCTTTTAATTTACCACTATAAACACGGAAGAAACAAATACGACCAACAAATGGGTCAGTTGCAATCTTAAATGCTAAAGCAGAAAATTTAGTATCATCGATACTACGAGTTTCCTCTTCTCCAGTTCTTGGATGAACACCAGTTACCGCAGGCTGATCAGCAGGACTAGGCAAGAAGTCAACAACAGCATCCAAAAGCATCTGAACACCTTTGTTTTTAAATGCCGAACCACACATAATAGGAGTAATTCTCATCTCAACAGTTGCTTTTCTAATAGCAACATGAATTTCATCTTCGGTAATACTATTAGGATCGTCCATAAACTTTTCTAAAAGCTCATCACTTTCCTCAGCAACACCCTCTATCAATTTCATCCTGTATTCTGCAGCTACATCCACTAAATCTTCAGGAACAGGAATCTCACGGATTTCAACACCTTGCGATCCTTCATCCCAAACAAAAGCTTTATTGCTAATTAAATCAACAACACCTACAAATTTCTCCTCAGCTCCAATTGGAATTTGAAGAGGAACAGGATTTGCTTTTAACTTCTCTCTTACTTGACCTACAACATCAAAAAAGTCTGCTCCAGTACGATCCATTTTATTAACGAATCCAATACGAGGAACATTATATTTATCAGCTTGACGCCATACAGTTTCACTCTGTGGCTCAACACCACCAACAGCACAAAACAAAGCAACAGCACCATCCAGTACACGTAACGATCTTTCTACCTCTACAGTAAAATCTACGTGACCCGGCGTGTCAATTATATTAATCTTATGCTTAATATTATTGCGGTTCCAATACACAGTGGTTGCCGCTGAAGTAATTGTTATTCCTCGCTCCTGCTCCTGAACCATCCAGTCCATCGTAGCAGCTCCGTCGTGGACCTCACCAATTTTATAACTTCGACCTGTATAGTACAAAATGCGCTCAGTAGTCGTGGTCTTACCCGCGTCTATGTGCGCCATAATGCCTATATTTCTTCTATACTCTAGTTTTTCAGACATCTCTAATCTAAATTTATATGTAAACCCTTGCCCGTCTTAGAAACGGAAGTGTGAGAAAGCCTTGTTTGCATCAGCCATACGATGAGTTTCTTCTTTCTTTTTGAAAGCAGTCCCCTCCTCTTTAAAAGCTGCAACAATCTCTCCGGCCAATCTCTCACCCATTGTTTTTTCGTGGCGTTTACGCGAAGCACCAATTAATGCTTTCATCCCTATGGATTGCTTACGACCAGGACGAATTTCTGAAGGAATCTGGAAGGTAGCACCACCTATTCTGCGGCTTCTAACTTCTACTGCTGGAGTTACATTAGACAAAGCTTTCTTAAAAACATCTAAGCTGTTCTCGTCTTTTATCTTCGCTCCTACAATCTCGATTGCTTCGTAAAAAATGTTATATGAAAGATTCTTCTTTCCTGAGAACATTAAGTTGTTCACGAATTTCGTTACCAAAACATCATTAAATTTTGGGTCCGGAAGAATAATTCTCTTTTTTGGTTTAGATTTCCTCATTTTCTTCTAACTAAAAATTGTTACTATTTCTTAGGCCTCTTAGTACCATACTTAGACCTTCTTTGTGTTCTTCCGTCTACTCCAGAAGTATCCAAAGCTCCACGAACGATGTGGTATCTTACACCTGGCAAGTCTTTTACTCTACCACCCCTAACCAATACAATAGAGTGCTCTTGTAAATTATGACCTTCACCACCAATGTAAGCATTAACCTCTTTACCATTTGTTAGCCTAACCCTAGCTACTTTACGCATAGCTGAATTTGGTTTTTTAGGTGTGGTGGTGTAAACTCTTAAGCAAACACCCCTTCTCTGAGGACAAGAATCTAAGGCACGGGACTTACTTTTGTATTCCAGTTTATTACGGCCTTTTCTTACTAATTGTTGTATTGTTGGCATACTATTAATAAATTTATATTTTATTCCAATCGATTTTACTCCGATTTTTCGGACTGCAAAAGTATAAATATTTTTTGAGAATGCAACTGCTTGATAAAAAAATTATTAGGTTTTTTTTCTAATAGTGTAATTATTATGAAAACAGGCCCTAATAATGCTCAATTTCATGCCATTCTGAGCATACTCACGAGCAAAAGTTAAATATGGCAATAAGTTTATCAACAAATAAATATTTAGGGTTACCCATTTAAGTCTCGTGTAATTTAATCGAAGCGTAAGCAATCGGT
>NZ_JABKCA010000064.1 GCF_013166655.1 Lentimicrobium sp. L6 | reverse complement strand
ACCTATTCTAATTCAGCTTGATAAGGCAGTCTGATTTGGTGCGAAACTTCAGTTACTATATCAAAACAAATAGCTTTGCTTTCCTAAATAAATAAGAACCCGGACTTTCCATAAAACATAAATTAACTTCCCTGTTTTTTTAAATACCTCTTATTTATAGATCGGTATAAGAGCACTGCCATTATTAATATGGGGATTCCCATAAAAACGATAGTAAGCCATGCTGCTTGAGGTTCAAACTCTTGAAAAGAGGCTATAAAAGTCTGACCCATAAACATAAATGCAATATTGCATAGAATCAGTAATATCCATTCATACCACACTAATTTCAATGATAGATTCTTAAGTGTTTGCCATATCATTACAGCTCCGCCACCCATTAAAAAACCAAGTATAATATACCAGAACCAAATCCAACTAACTAATCTCATGATGTTTCTCCTTTTAAATTTACGAACGTGATTTATCTAGACCATAAAGTGGGATATCCATTGGATCTATGTCCCATGGTGTTTTATCAAGATCTGGCTCTTTACCATATCCGAATATATCATCCATTTTTCTAATGGCACCATTTAGTGCTGGAGCAGAACCAATAGAAATACGTATCAGGTCGTGCAGCACCGCTTCATCGAATTTTGTGAAAGGACATACCGATTGACAACGGCTACAATCCGGCTCTCCTCCTAACATATAGGAGTAGCATTTCTTACTATCCATATACCAGCCTTTAATTCCTTCGGCTTGCATTTTTGCTTGACCTCCCCAGAATGGCTTATCTTCCATACTAATGGCACCAGAGGGACACATTTCTCCACATTTCTTGCAAGCTTCACAAAATTTGGTAATACCTGCATCAATAGGTTTTGTAACAGCTAGAGGAAGGTCTGTGATGGTCACCATTACTGTTCTGATATTAGTTCCAAATTGAGGGCTAACAAGTATTCCAGCTCTACCATACTCACCCATACCCGACATTACTCCAAATCCTACTAAACGACCTACAGATTCTGTGTCTCCACCGTAGGATTGATAACCTAATCCTCTGAGGAATACACTTATTCTATTGGCATATATATTGGCTCTTGAATAGCTCATGGTATTACTGGAAGCCCAGCTCATACGCTCCGTATACTGCTGCATCCATAAAGATTGAGGAATCACCGCACAAACAGCCCATAAGTCTTTATCTGGTAATACAAATTTATTCTTTGATGGGTCAGCATAACCTTTCTCCACATTTTCGAATTGGATTTTTCCCCAAAGTAATTTCTTGGTTTTTTCGTCAAGCTTCACAAACCCCATATCGGCAGCACCCATGATCCTTCCTGCAGATCTCATCATTCTGGAATTTTCCTCTGGCGTTCCTTTGTGTTTAGGAACCCCATATTGTTCGGGAGTATAAAACATCGTAGGATGTTCCCATTGTGGATTGGATTTTACATCAGCTCCGGTCCATGGTGCAGCCAAATCGGCTCCTGAACGTCCACCCCATCCCCAACAATTGGCATCGGCTAATGCTCTGTCTTTTAGCGAAAGTCCGGGAACATTATTCTGAACATTCTTCTTTGTAGATTCGATATTCCTTTTGTAGATTTCAAAATAATCGTCTGGATTTTCCCATGAAGCGGGGTTGAATAATGTGTTCTCAGGTCCTTGGAATATCTCGAAATTGTCCCAATCAATTTTCACGGTGGGCTCATCTACTTCTTTTACCCAGAATGGTAATTTGCGATCTGCTAATGGAGATGCCATCATTTCATCGAGGTCTTTGAAACCATCCTCTCCTATTCCTGCAGCATGTAATCCTGCAGCACCAAGTCCAAGAGCTCCTGCTCCCAAACCTAACATTTTCATGAAATCTCTACGACCTACTGTTGAGTGATATTTCTTATTTGACTTTGCCATTTCTTAAAGTTTTAGTTCGACACCATAATCATTTCATTACTGAAATAATACAAATGCAAATTTAAGACCCTGGCGGATTGTTTATAAGATAACAATAACGGAATTTATGGTACTTTTCAACGAAAACATAAAACACCCCTTAAAAAAGAATCATTTCTAACACAATAAAAAAAGATTTTAGCAAATAAAACATAAGGTTTAAATACTGCTTCACAACACTCTAGAACACTAAAACGTCAATAAAGAAACTATCACAGCATCTTAAAACGATTTTCTCCATCATTAACAAAATGGTACAAAGCAACAGGCTTATGGTGTTTTTCAACAGGCAACAACAAGCTTAATATTTAAAAAAACACATCAGTCACCAAAGAACAATATGCTTTGGAACCCATGTGTTTATCAACAAAAAGAAATTCTAAATCTATCTCTACACCTGATAGGCGATGATAGGTATCAACTTTACTGAGTCATCTTTAAAATTATGGGGAGTATATTGACCTTAATTTTCTACTTGCCCTAATGTTACGGATTAATGATTAACTCTATTGGAAAAAAATTTCATTCACTATTTAGTCAAATGAGGAATCTTGAACCTTATGGCAATCACAAATCTCTTGTTCTAATATCAGTTATTTGTTGTACTTTTAGGTCAAAAGTACCAAAACCTTGTCCAAACAAATTCCCTCCCTCCTCTATAAAAATGATGATTTTTTAACGCAAAGTAGAAAAACAATGACAATGGAGGCTTCAAATAGCATTCAGAATTTCGATATCATCCCTTGATATTAGTATTTCCTTGTCATTATTTTAAAACGTAAACGCCTTAGCGAAAAATCTATCATTTTTACATTCACCACCTTGCTGGCCTCCCTGTTTGGACTGGCCTTCCCGCTATCTCCGAATTAAGAAACTAGAAATTAGTGAGCAATAGAGTTTCAAATAAAAACTAATGGTATGAAAAAATACTCTTTATCCCCCCGCAGAAGTTTATAAAGACTTCCATGGGAAGTCTACTCCGCCTTATCAGAAAGTTGTTTAGCGGAGCAAATGGATTGAAGGAAACAAAAACAATATTGTTTGACGCTCGTTAGTGACAATCCACAGGATGTCACTATAAGTAGGAGTTTATTGTTTTTCCGAAAATCCATTTGTGGAGTAGACTTTCTGATACAGCGGCTGTTTTTGCATCACTTTTTCGAAAAAGTGATGAGAAAAAGTATTTATACATGTATTATAATGGTGTTTACTCCCCATAGCTTTTAATGTGTCCCACTTTACTCTACCTGTGTATCATACTCCACCATTGACCAAGCTGCAAAATATCCCAAAACTTCAGTTCCAAAATTTGATTCTGGATTATAAGGGTTTGACGAACCACCCATCATCCCACCCTCCGCATCATTCAACTCTGAGTAATAGTCATAGGTATCCTCATCGATAGTGTATAATTGTATTCTTAGTTCATCATCCATTTCGAAATTTAGGCGAAAAGGGGAATATTCAATTAAACCCGTATTTTCATAATAACTATCATCTACCAAATAATAGCTATTGGTTTCCAAATCCCCATTAATCCAGTATTTAAATAAATAGTAATTATTGGTTAGAGGATCATCCTCAAAGTTTATGGTGATGGTATAAGATTCATCTTGACCAGGCTTTAGGTTTTCATTTTCCTCAAAACTAACAGACCGTATTTCACTGGGTGGGAAAAGCTTGGAGCTGGCTTTATATTCAATCCCATTATTTAAAATGCTAATGGTATACTGATCATTAAAAGCGCCTATTAAATCACTACCTTGATATAAACCCTCAGATATATATTCTAGTATTTCACTATGTCCCACATTATCTGTAATAGTCACAGTTGCTGTAGACTCAAATCTAGCCTCTTCGGTTTCAAAGTAATCTGTGGTATAAGTGAGTCGTATCCAAGCTGGGGATTCATTATCTATCACACCTTCTGCAACTAAAACGGGATTAGATGAGTTCAGGTCTATGTCTATCACCTCTTCGCAGGAGCTCAAAAAAACCACCAGGAACAGGCCAAATATATTTCTTAATTGTATTGAATAATATTTCATCATTAGTCTTTTTTTAAAATTTAAAATTCCATGTAACTGAAGGCACTATACCAAATAAGCTGAGCTTAACAGCTTCGGTTTGGCCAGGATTTGTCTCACTTTCTTCAAAGGTGATAGAATAAGCATTATAGCGATTATAAGCATTATATAAGGAGAAATCCCAACTGGACTGAAACCTTTTCTTCTCTTTTCCTTTAAGGTGAAGATTTAAATCGAGGCGATGATAGTCGGGCATTCTATAGCTATTTCTTTCGGTATAATAGGACCAAATCTGATTGTCGTAATCATATTTTCCACTGGGGAAAGTAACGGCATTACCAGTATAATAAATCCAAGCAGCAGAAATAGATAATCGTTTATTGATTTCAAAATTAGCAACTATAGAAAGGTCATGGGTTTTATCTATTTTTGAAGGATACCAATTATTATTATTGATGCCATCAATCTTATTTTCGGTACGCGCTAAGGTATAACTAATCCAACCATTAAAGCGACCATATTTCTTCTTCAAATAAAATTCAGCACCATAGCTTCTCCCTTTACCTTGTAGAATATAAGCTTCAATATTTTCATTCAGCATAATATCTGTTCCATCTTCATAATCGGTTACATTATTTATGTCTTTATAATAGGTTTCAACGGAGAATTCATATTTATTATCAGCGAAATTCTTGAAATAACCCAAGGCATATTGCGAAACACTTTGTGGTTCAATATTAGAGGAGCTAGGCACCCAAGTATCTGTGGGCTGACCAGAAGTACTATTGGACAATAAGTGCAGATATTGAGCCATTCTATTATAGGATAATTTTATGGCACTGGATTCGTTTAGTTGATAATTTAATGAAAGCCTAGGTTCAATATCCCAATAGGTTTGCATGAGCTCTCCATCTCCAAAATATACCGAATCTACTTTTTCATTATTCTCATTATAAGTATTAGTCCACCCTTCACCCATTTGATTAAACATGGAAAAGCGAAGGCCATACTCTGCGGAAAGTTTTTCTGTTATTTTTTGATTATTTGAAATATAGGCCGCACTTTCATAGGCTTTGGTTTTATCCAAAACAATCTCAGTAATATCAGAATCGGTATAGAGCAATTCACCAGGATTAAAAGTATGATGCTTAATATTCAGTCCAAATTTCAAGGTATTCAAAGGATTAAGGTAATAAGTAAGGTCTTCTTTAAATCCGATATCTTCGATTCCAGAACTCATACTGGCATCACTACCCATACTGAAACCATAATCGTATTTGCTATATATGATACTGGTATTGGAAAATAGCTTACTGTTAAACAAGTGATTCCATCGGAGTGTTCCGGTAGTATTACCCCAATCCATTCCCATATCCTCAAAACCAAATTCATCTTTACCAAAATAACCCGATATAAAAACTCGGTTATTATCATTTATTTTATAATTCATTTTGGCATTCAAATCATAGAAATACATGTTCATGTCATCATCAAAGAAACCTGCGCTTTTAGCCACTAGGTCTGCATAACTTCTTCTTCCTGAAACAATGAAAGACATTTTATCTTTGATAATGGGACCTTCTAGGGTTAAACGAGAAGAAATCAATCCAATTCCTCCAGAAGCAGAAAACTTCTGATTATTCCCATCCTTCATGCTGATATCTAAAACTGAAGATGCTCGTCCACCATAATTAGCTGGAATACCTCCTTTATAGACCGTAATGTTTTTCAAGGCATCGGAATTAAAAACGGAGAAGAAACCCATTAAGTGAGAAGCACTATATACAGGAGCCTCATCCAATAAAATGAGATTTTGATCAATAGAACCTCCTCTAACACTAAAACCACTTCCTCCTTCGGATGTGGTACTAATACCTGGCAATAATTGTATGGTTTTGAGGATGTCCTTTTCACCCATAAAGACCGGGATTTTTTCAATTTGCTTCATATTAAGCTTCTCAACACTCATTTGTGTGGAGCTAATATTTTCATCTAGTCTTTCGGAGGTCACTTCCACCTCTTCCAATTCATTACTACTGGGTAATAGTTTAATATTTATGGTTTTATCCCCATTAAAATCCACATCTATGGTTTGCGCTTCAAAGCCCATATAGGAATAGGTAATGCTATGTTTTCCTTCTGGAATGGATAGAGAATAGAAGCCATATACATTAGAAGTTGTACCCATCGAGGAACTGGATTCCCAAACTGTTGCACCAATTAAATCTTCCCCATTTTCAGCATCCGTTATTCTTCCACTGATGGTAAATTGTTGTGCAAAAACCGAGGGTCCTGCTAGCATTATTAAAAGGAAAACTGCTAATAAGCTAGCAGGCTTCCGCTCAAAGTCTTTTTTGTTTTTATCTTCTCTCATTCTAATTATTGTTAATTCTGAACTTCCATATGTATATTATTGAGTTTTCAATAATCAATACAGGTCCATGGTCCAAGGTTTTTAGGTCTATCGTTTTACTTTGTGAATAGCAAATTCATGGCAGCCTTTCATACATATCCCACATGCTGTACATAAATCCTGATTGATAACTGCTTTCTCACTGCCATTTATCATCACTTTTAAACGGCCTTTAAACGGTAGTTTCTTCACTTCTTTATCATTAAGTGTTTTCATATCAATGGCCGAAAATGGACAAAGCTCTATACAGTCTCCACAGCCATCACAGGATACTTCATCAACGCTGACAATTCCATTCTTGATACTTAATTCTTCTTTTAGCTTTCCAGCTATCATTCTCTGTTTAAACTTATTCATGGTATATAATTATTATTTTTTACTAGTTTTTTATCATTGCTTTTTTCGTCATATTTACCAGCCACTTGAAATAACTAAGCAAGTGGATGAAAAAGAAAACAATCAGCAGTAATCCCAATTTATTATGAATCCCCAGCATCATTTTTGCAGCATCGGACTCTCCTAAGAAAAGCAATGGGATAAACGAAGTGAGGAGGGTAAATAAAAACACAATCACCAAAATCAAATTCCTGACCCAGTATTTATTTTTCAATTGACCAGAGAATAGCTTTTTAAACCATGTCAAATGTAAACTTAAGTGTATGCCCACCAATACAAAGGAGATAATTGCAGAAACCACATGGATTTTGAGCCAGGATTCTCCATCTAGTCCAAGAGACGTTTCAGGATAGGGTTTGCCTGTATGGTATATCAGCATGATAATGCCAGTAAACAATAACATTAGAAATGGCAACAGCATGGCTATATCTATATAATAATTGCGTTTAGCCTTTGAACTATTATTTTTTGTTTTCATCTTTTAATTATAATTGATTATTATTTTTCTTTTTGTTGGTTCCAATCTTTAACCCAAATCGTATAGCGATAAACATCACTGCTATAGAAATGATAATTACTCTTTCAGAAATATGATACTCAGATGTTTCTCCCACATAAACAGAAGTCCATTCAGCTGCTTGGTTTAACAGTAGTTTTATCACATAGCGCAGCAGAAAAAACAAAGCAAGCATCAAAGGAATCATCCCATATTTTAAAGAAGGATATTTGTTCAAAACAGGAAACCACTCTTTTAATTTACTATAAAGGCTGGTGAATTTGCTGGTGATTCTCTTATAAATCCACAGTAATACAGCCTCTCCTTTTCTTAATAATGTTGTATCACTCATCTCTTAATTATTTAATCTTATTAAATCGAAATACTAGCTCAACTAGTCCACCTGCTTTCCATTCAAATAACACTTTGTGAACATATCTGTAGCTCCTTTAAAAGCTTCACCCGCAAAACACATGGATAAAGATTGCTGATAAAAGCGATTCAATCTCTCCTCTGATTCATCAGACTCAATCATCACACTGGAATGGACAACATCTGCAAAGCCAGCCATAGTAAGCGAGTCAACATTCTCTTCACGATAATCAATTTGTTGCTCCACACGAAAATCATTATGGTCTAGGTCTAACATAGCGGTCACGAGAGTCATTTGTGACGTGAGGCATAAAGCAGTTCCTGCAGTCACATATTCTAAAGATGTTGGAGCCATGGGAATTTCATCGGTTCCATTGAACTCGTCGGAATATAGTTCCCAAGTTTCAGAATTAGAAGTATTGAAAGAAACGGTGATTTTTTTCAATGAAGGCCTGTCTGCATTTCCAGCTGTCTCAGAGATGGCTAGAATTTCGAATACCAAATTGGAGATATCATCCATGGACTGGTTCCCTATACCTTTAACCACTTGGTTGATATATTCTGATTGCTTTGGTCCGTCGGTGATGTGAATCACTTTGAGTCCATCTACAACAGCCTCATCGGTAAGAGTGGTTCCGGGACTTGCACGATAATTTTCCCAATTTTCTCCATTCACCACTAAAGAGGGTTTAATGATTGTTGGGTTTTTCATCCCTTCTCCTGCAGCCCATGCACTCAATGCCATTTCCTTTAAGTTCTTGATGGTTTCTTCAGACTCCTTACTTTCAATAATGATATTTGTATGTGTTTCGTCCAGAAAACCGACTGCTTCGGCAGACATCATATTTTCCCAGCGAAACTTATTCAAGACCTCAACTCTCACCTCGTCCAACTCAATATTAAGAATATCAGCAGCACGAAGGATTTGGGTATGAAGATTTGCAGCTACTCCTGAGGTCAAATAACTAAGTGGTGAAGGACCAAAACTATTTACACCCTCCTCAAAACCCTCATCTGCAACCAATTGCCAACCCTCATAATTCACTACACCATTGGGTTGTACCATGGCTTTTTTTAGCATCTTTGATTTTTCATTTTTCACCATTTCTGTAATCACAGTGATATTACTATTATTATCATGGCTATTGGTTTCAGCCACTACAGGTTTAAATGAACTGGGTTGTGGAGCTGTTTTATTCCTATCTAAGGTTTGGTATTCCTGATAGCTATCATAACTATCTCCTTTTAGCATCATGAAAGTCATCATATTTCTTTGTTCACTTGGCATCGAAAACCAAATAATGCCTACTATTACTGCTGCTGCAAGTACAATCCCTGTGATTATTTTATATCCTTTTTTCATCTTTATTATCTCCTTAATTATTTAATCAATATTCCGTTTTGGTAAACCCCAATCTCTGTAGTGGTAGCGCCTGTAATCGCTTCTCCGGCAAAACAGGTACCTAATGCTTGTTTGGCATAATCGCTCATTACTTTCTCACTGACCTTGCTATTAATCAGAATTCTTGTTACAGCCCCATCCACATGACCTGTAGCCGATGGTGTCATATAATCACCTACCTGATAGTTGAAATGATGTTCTACACGATAGTCATCGAATTCAATTCCTTGATGCTTGTAGAACTCTGACCATCCGGTTAGTTGACTCATCAGACATAAAGAAGTTCCTGCGGTAAAATAATCGTTTGAGCTAGGCGCCTTGTCTACTCCTTCATATCCTCGGCTGTCATCCGCATAAATATCCCATGAAGCATAATTTTCCTGAATAGCTTTGATATTTACTTTATGTAGATAGGGTCTTTGGACATCATTAGCAGATTCAGAAATGCTTATGACTTCGAATAAAAATGGATTGGTGAATTTTTCCATGCTCACCTCTTTTCCAAGCTCAAAACTCTGGGGTTCTGGTTGCTCTCCTTTAGCGCTAATCTTCATATTATTATCATAAGAATCAGAACCCTTAACTTTCCCTACACTGGCAGATTCTGTTTCCCATATTTGGGTATTAAACACAAATTTTGCATCTACAGGAGTAGGGTTGATAATACATTCTCCAACAGCCCAGGCCTGGACTGCCATTCTCTTCACTTCCGCAATTTTTTCAGGAGCCTCCTCACTTTCTATTAAAATATTGGCCACCACTTTATCAGTATACCCTTTCCATTTTGGGGTAAAAGGTTCATCAAACCTAAAAAACACTTGAGCTTCTACTTTTGCACTGACAACCTCTAAATCCATTATTTTTATGGCCTGCTCTACCTGAGTTAATAAACTAGATGAAATACCGCCTACCATATAACTCAATGGATTAGGAGCTGATTGCTCGTAAGTATGTCCGCCTTCGTCACAAAGGAGTTCCCATGGACTAAAGCCCTTTTCCCCAACAGTTTGTACCTTTACTTTTTTCAGCATCACTGTTTCTTCATTTAGAACTCTGGAGGAGGCTGTCAGCACACTTTCTATATAAGCTCCGTTTACAGCCTTGGCCTCGCTAGGCTGAAATCCTGCTGGCCTTGGGCTCAAATCCGATCTAGAAATAACAGCATATTCCTTTGAAGTTTTGTTGCTCGGTATTTCGATTTTGTTCGCATCCTGAGCAAATGTAGTTCCTCCAATCAGCATAAGGGCGAATAAAGCAGTCATAGCGCTTGCTTTTTTCTTGCTTGGCAGAATTGGCTTGTTGGCATCTTTCTTTTTGAATAATTTTTCGAACCAAAGCTGGATAATTGCAAAAGGAAGCATCACAAAAATTCCCAAAGCAATGCCCATCTCATTGCTGAACTTGCTGTCTTTCATTTTTTTGCCTTTTATTCTGCTTTGAAGCGCATCTAAGGAAATACCATGGATATTGCCAGCCATAATCACTTTTATATTGGCCAGTATGTCTTTTGACTTCTGCTCTCCATAATGCGGTACAAAGTTTTCATAGGTTTCTTTATCCGGATTTCCATCGGTATCGGCATAGTGTTGGGCAAACATTAATGCCAGTGATTCATCGTTTCCAATTTCACCCAACTCACCATTCAACATGGCAGTTAATTCAGCTTCGGAGGTTCCTGCATCAATGGCATTTTTTGAGTGTAAGTAGTTGCAATATCTGCAACCATTTACCTGGGTTACTGCCAGCATTATTTTTTCGCTGAATGCTTTACTCACATGTCCTGTTTTTCTTGACTTTCTTAGGTCAGAAAAGCTTGCAATTGCAATTTTCAAATGTTTGTAGAAAGTTGCTGTTGTAAATATTTTTGCTTTTAATTCTTTAGATTCCATCTTTCTTTTTTTTAAAATTCTCTATTATTTGGTTCCCACTACTGGTGCCTTCTTGAGCCATTTATCTTTAGTCATTTCAGTAATCATAAAATCGCTTAGCTGATTCAAATCAACCACTGTCCCAGAAAAGTTAGTATCATCCACACAGAATCGACCTTTTGCTTTTTCCTTAATTCTAGGCACGCGTATGCTTGTCCAGTCTAAAGGGCTTTGTTCCAGCAATTGAAGCTCTCTATCTTTTATATGAATAGTTGATTTAGATTCTGCTTTCAAAGTGACGCGTAGCAGTCTGCGAGCTAGTGGAAGTTTCTCCTTATCCATTATCACTCCAGCATCTGAAATATTCAACCAGCGTGATTGTTTATTGATATCCATTTGTTCAATGATAAAAGCTAAAGACTTGATATAATTATTTTCGTCTTCAGGGGAAAGTTCAGTAAAAAGAGGAGGGCCAATAGTTGAAAGAATCGCTTCGGAACCTTCCAAGACCTTTTGCAATTTGTTTTTGTCGAAATAATTTCCATCCACGACTTCAACAAACTTGATAAGTTCCCCTAATTTTTCTTTTCTTCGGACCAATACTTTTACCCTAAAGCCATTATTTATAGCTTTTTGCAAGAGGTTTCTACCTAATGGGCCAGTTGCTCCTAAAATACTTATCTGTTTCATCTTTATTCATTGAATGATTAGGATGCAAAGATGCGGTGAAAAGCAGGTTTGAGAAAGGTCAATAAGAGCGGAAGAATGGTTAATCTATAACCTAGGCCAAAGTATTACGGAATTCAACAGGCGTTAATCCGGTATGTTTCTTGAAATATTTGAGGAAATTTGTAGGCTCACCAAAGCCAATGGCAAATGCAATTTCTTTTACGGAAAGCGAGGTAGAAACCAACATTCGCTTGGCTTCTAGAATGACGTAAGCATCAATAAATGACTTTGCTGTACTTTTCACAACTTTCTTACACACTTCGTTTAAATGCTTATAAGAAATAGAAATATCTGAGGCATAAACCTTGGCATCTCTTGTGTTTGCGAAGTTTTTCTCAACGGAAAGTTTAAAAAGGTCAAAATAATCCAAGTATTTATTGTCAATTGAAATCGGAGATAATCGCTTATTCTGATCATTTAATTTGAGAAGGTATATACTCAGTATGGAACCCACAATATTGGGTAGAGAAGAAGAATCCGTTTTTAAGTCCTCATTAAGTACTGCCAATAAGCTTTGATTGCGATCGGGGTTATTGATTTTTTCTTGATTTAGAAAATAATTATACAAATGGTTAATCTGAGCGATGGTAGATTGGGCCATATACTTTTGCATAAAAGCTTCGGTAAAAACCACCAAATATCCTTTATACTTAGCATTTTCTTCAAAAGCATGGGTCTGTCCTTTTGAAATAACCATAACATCATTTTTCCGGAGTGTATGCACCTCAAAATCTACAATATGGTTAACTTCACCATCCGTAATGATTAAAATGGCATAAAAGTTCAATCGATGAGGCTTATAGGGATTATGATCACTAGGCTTTAAATCATCGTTTATTAAGTCTTCTAATTTGAAAAATTGGAATCCCTTTATTGGTAATATTTTATCTTTCCAAAAGCTTATTTCCGGGATTTTCTCCATATCCATTCATCCTTAATTTCTTTCTATCCCATATTTAGGTGTCCAACTCTTATCAGAGGCTGATTTGATATTTCTCTCTTATTCCTTCCCTGTATTTTAAAGGAGTCAAACCCGTTTCTCGCTTGAAAAACCTGCTAAAATAAGAAGTATCTTCAAAGTTTAGGGTATACCCCACTTCTGCAGTGGTCATCTCTGTATTAGCGAGCCTACGTTTGGCTTCAAAGATAATCTCTTGGCGAATAATCTGACCAGGAGAATAGCCTGTAATTTCTTTAACGGTATCTCTAAGGTGAGTCGTACTTATCCCTATTAAATCGGCATATTCTTGAACATTCCGAACGGTAAGATAATTCTCGGAAACCAATTGTCTGAATTTACGAACCATAATATTGGTAGAATCCAAAATATTGGTGGGTTGCTTCAATGCATAAATACGGAGCAAATGAACCAGTAAAACATGCACATATGCACGAAGAATAGAAAGACTACAATCCGACTTTCTTTCGAATTCTTCATTAATATTAGATAAAATCTCATTTACTTTGGCCTCATTTTCTTTATCTATAGCAACACAAGGAGTCTGACTGAGACTATTAAATATTAGCAAATCATCTTCATAATTAAAATGTGCTCCTGGTGGAATAAGAAATTCCCTTGGAAATAGTAAAACCTTCCCTCTTAATGCCTTTTCAAGTTGCCAAAAGTGAATTTGTCCTTTAGAAAGAAAATAAAAAGCTGGAGATTTTACCTGATGAGGTTCGTAATCCACAATATGCTCACCAGCACCATCCTCCAGAAAAATGATTTCATAATAATCATGACGATGAGGAGAAGTGGTCTGAGCCCTATCCTGCATAATATCAAACTGAGTCATGATAAAAGGAAAACTCGGATTGATGCTCAGAGCAGGGCTTCCATCATCTATGTTTACGTATTTATGCGTGTCCAAATAATGGTGAAATGGGATGTCTTCTTTTTTATTTGAATTCATGATATACTGATCAATTAATACTAATTACTCATTTTATAAAGCGATAAATTATAGCCAAATTTTTCATTTGATGTGGGTAGAAATGAGCTAGCTTCTTTCAAATAAAGTATGCACCCTCATTATGGCTACTAAGATAATCAAATTGTGGAAATACAGAATGAGAAAAGGGCTAATCATTGCTAATTACCCCTTGTTCGAAAACGTATGCTAAATACTAAAAATGCTTTCCCTATTTCGCTAGATACTCTTGAATCATTTCCTTTGCTGAATGATGTTCTCTGCCTGTAACTTTTAAGAAATCGGAATGTGCATCATACTTTCCCGCATTGATTCCTTCGTATATTCCGCCAATAACGGTTCCCAAAAATTCACCCAAAGCAGCTTTTCTTTGCTGAGTATATTCTGCTACAGAAACTGATTGATACTTCAAATGAGTTCCATAAACCGCATTGATGGAATCGGCCAATTCTTGCTGAGTGATGGATTCGCCATACATATTGTAAGTACCACCATTTAAATCATCTTTAATGAGGAGATTATAATAGCCGAAAGCCAATTCTTTACGAGAAGTATAGCCACATTTACCATTGCCAGCACTATTGATAATACCACCTTCTTTCTCGTAGGTCTCAATATACTCCAAATCGGGCTCTATATAAATCCCATTTCTTCCTATGGCCCAATCCAAACCTGAGTTTTTAACATCCTCTTCGGTTTGTCTGTTGCTGGCTACTACCGGACTAAAGGCATTACCCTCCTCTGCTCCCATAATACTGGTATATACAATCTTTTTCACCCCGTTTTCTTTAGCAGCTTCAATCACATTTCTGTGCTGTTGAATTCGCTTGTCGGGATGGTCCATTCCAGATACTAATAAAACGGCATCTACTCCTTTCAAAGCCTCCACAAATTCTGCTTTATTATTATAGTCTCCTCTTCTGATTTCCACATCCAAGAAGGCTGCTTTTTCTGGAGTTCGAGCGATTCCTATGACGTTTTCTTTTCCTATTTCCAGCTTGAGGTGTTCTATAATAGTAGAACCTAAATTTCCGCTTGCTGTTGTTACTGCTATTTTCATGGGTTTCTTTTTAAAGTTAATCTGTTGAACACCTCGAATCTAATGTAAGTTTATCTTCAATATGCTCAACAGATTGTTTTTATTATTATTTATTTCAAATCAATAGTAAAAGCGGCACCTGGTTGGAAATTAAATCCCTCTCCAATTTCTACTACCAATATCTTATCCGAGTCAATTCGTAAATTTACGGCATTTTCTGTAGAAGAGAAAGAAGTCACACCATGAGCTTCGTCAAATGTAAAGTAATACCTATCATAAACACCCTCTTCGAGTACCCTGTAATTTTGGCTCCAGAAATAATCGTTGGCATCTGGCAACAGGACATAGTCTATTGAATTCTCATTTATATCGATGGAATATAAACCATTGACCATCATCCCTCCATTCCCGCTTAAATCAATTTTCAAGAAGTCAGGAAATTCTACCGAACTATAATTTACATCAGCACTTAAATCTAATCCATCGTCACCTAAAGATACTCCTTCGATTATCACACCACGGGTTAAATCCAAACCATCTTCACCAAGGTTTGAGCCAAAGGCATAATCTAAATAGGAAGAAAAAGAAACCTCTGCAACTTGAGCATCATTATAAGTATTTCGCATAGTGATAACATCTCCTTGTACTATAGGCGCATTGGCCGCATCCTCCGCTCCTAAAGCAATGGTAAAAGCTGCTCCAGGTTGAAACTCAAAACCCTCACCCACCTCAACAACAATTATATTTTCAGAGTCTATTCTTAAATGAATGGCTGGATTATCGCAAGTAAAAGAACCCACATTATGATTTTCTGCAAAGGTGAAATAATATCTATCATACACACCCTCCTCTAAGGTTCTATAATTATTTTTCCAAAATAAATCCTCACTGTCTGGTAACAGAGTAAATTCAATAGTATTTGCAGTAAAATTGATCGCATACAAACCATTTATCACTGGACCTGCAGCTGAACTTAAGTCAGCAGCTAAAGCCTCTGGGAATTCCACTTCAGAACCATAAAAAGCATAATCGAGATAGGCCGAGAAAGAAATCTCAGGAACATGAGAATCATTATAGGTATTTCTAACTGTTACTGTATTACCCTCGGTAACCAAAACGGTTTCATCTAGTATTACATCATCCTTATCACAAGCAGTAAAAGCAAATAAACTTATCATTGCCATCAATAGTAATTTTCTTGTCATTGTTTTCATCTTTATCTTTGTTTTTAATTATGCTGCAAAGATGTGGCGAAAAAAGACCCTAGGAAAGGTGAAAACATGATTATAAATGGTTAATCTATGCAACACCCCTTTAAAAAACAATTCCTAATTAGGCTTATAAAGTCACTTTAAGGCTTTTTATCCAGATTTCTAATCACCTCTATTTCTAAATTGAAATGGAGTTTCTTTAGTATGTTTCTTGAAAAATTTCGTGAAATTAGTTGGCTCTTCAAAACCAAGAACAAATGATATTTCTTTGACTGAAAGCGAAGTAGTTACCAGCAACCTTTTAGATTCAAGCACCACATAACTGTCGATAAAAGACTTCGCAGTATTCTTTGAAACCTCCTTACAAACTTGATTCAAGTAACGATAAGTAACCGATAAATCAGAGGCATATACTTTGGCATCACGCGTTTTTGAAAAGTTCTTTTCTATCAGAAGCCTAAACTGGTTAAAGTAATCCAAACTCTTAATATCGATAAAATGTGTAGTATTCATATTTTTGTCGTTTAATTTAAGAAGGTAGATACTGAGTAAGGCGCCAAACAAGTTAGGCAGTAATGGAGAATGATTTTTAGATTCCTTTTTAAGAGTGCTTATGAAAATTTGACTATTTTCTAAATCGTTAATCTTTTGGTGCTTTAAGAAGTAATTATACAAATGCTTAATCTCTGCAATAGTAGACTGAGCTATATATTTATGCATAAACTCTTCCGTGAATAGTACTAGATAACCATAATATTGAGAAAACTCATCAAAAGCATGTATCTGACCCTTTGAAATAACCATCACATCCCCTGCTTGTAGATGGTGAACCTCAAAATCGACAATATGATTCACCTCTCCATCTGTAATTATCAAGTTGGCAAAAAAGTTTAAACGATGTGGTCGGTATGGGTTATGATCTATGGGTTGCTCAGAAGTTTGAAATAGTCCTTTTAACTCAATAAGTTCAAAGCCACTTATTGACTGCTCCTTATCTTTATTAAAACTTATTTCCGGAATATCCTTCATAAACCTTAGTATGGGTTGGTGAGTTTAAAACAATATATTATATGTAAAAAATAGGTCATGCTATGTGGGGACTAAGATATAAAATTAACATCAATGTAGGTTAGTATGTGTACCATGTCATTTTTTATCGATGAGGCTTTTCCAATAACACCATAGAATAAAAGTTACTAATCAGTAAGAATTACTATAGTTTAATTTCCCCTGATTTCCCCAACCCCAAGGGGAGTCAGGGAAAAGATTCAGCAAAATGATTAGATTGAAAAATTTGATATTCTATTCTAATTTGATTTTTGAAACTAAAATCTGATTTTTTTGGCTCCCCATGGGGAAGGGGCAAAACAAAAAAATCATTTATTATGGGTAACTACAGTAAATTGACACTTGACTGATTAGTAACGAATAAAAGACAAAATCAAAGCATTCCAATTTTAACTTTTTCTAAATAAACAGCTTATCAAATAGAATTCAGATTAAATCATGGCTACCATTATGATTTTTCCTATTTTTATAGCAGCATTTGAGTATCATTTGAGAAACGCTTGTAAAACCACCCAAAATTTTGGAGATAGAGAATATCTTCACCTTTTTTTATCATTCATTAAATTTCAATAATATGAATAAATATTTCACGCGTTTGAGTATTTTATGGCTATTAATGATTGGCCTGGTTTCACTTGGCATTGCTCAGGAGGAGTCTGCGAATAAATGGACACAGTTTCGAGGAGAAGATAGGTCTGGAAAAAGTATGGAAAGCCTAGATGGAGTGGATTGGTCGACAAGTAAACCCGAGTTGGTTTGGAAACATGAATTGGGTTCTGGATTTGCTGAACTCACCATGATGGGAAACCGAATGTATACCATGACCAGCCAAACCATAGATAGCACTACTGGCAGTGAATTTCTAGCTGCCTACGAAGTAGAAACAGGAAAAGAGCTTTGGCGACAAAAAGTAGATAGTATTTATTTTGACCCAGATGGCTGGGGAGATGGTTCTAGAACGACTCCTTCTATTGATGATGAACATATATATTGTTTGAGCGGCCATGGAAAACTTAGTGCTCATCACCTAAAAGATGGAGCTATCATTTGGCAAATAGACCTTAAAGCTAAATACGGATCTGCAGAACCTCGCTGGGGGTTTTCTACTTCGCCTATCATACTTGAGGGCTTATTAATTATGGAAGTGGGTGGAGCAGAGAATAAGGCTTTTGTTGCTTTTGATAAAGAAAATGGCGAAATCGTTTGGAATTATGGAAAGGGAAATGCCTCTTTCAATTCTCCCCTACTCACTACCATTGATGAGCAATTACAAATCATCTTTGCCAATGGAAAAACCCTGTATTCTTTCAACCCAAAAGGAGATACCTTATGGACCTATGCCATGCCTTTTGGAGGAATTACAGCCATGCCATTACTGATTAAAAACAACAAAATCTTCTTATCTGGAATTAGAAATCCTGGTTTTGTGATAGTAGAAATAAATGACCATAAAGCCACCGAATTTATTAGAGGAACCAGCATGAAAACGGATTTCAACACAGCGGTTTATCACGATGGATATATCTATGGATTTCATGTGGCCTCTCTGCGCTGTATCTCAGCAGAAACAGGAGAAGCAAAATGGACCAAAAGAGGATTTGGAAAAGGGAGCTTGATGATCGTTGATGATCAATTATTGGTTTTATCTGACAAAGGGAAACTCATTATTGTAGAAGCCAAACCTGACGCTTATGTAGAAAAAACTTCCGTTCAAGCCTTGGAGGGCAAATCATGGACTGCACCGAGTTTTGTAAATGGAAAAGTATATGTGAGGAATCTTACACATATGGCTTGTTATAAAATCAAATAGAAACACCAAAAACTAAAATGATGAAGAGTAAATTAATTTGGAGCTTATTATTAGTATTATGTTTTGGGGTGATTCAAGCCCAAGAATTGGATGAAATTATCAGCAAACATATAGAAGCCAGAGGAGGAGCAGAAAATTGGGCTAAGGTGAATAACATGAAAATCACTGGCCGATTTACTGCCTTTAGTGTAGAAGAAGATTGGATGGCCATAAAAACCAATAAAGGTCAATATTATAGCGAGTTACACTTGGGTAAACATGCTGTTATCGAAGCTTTCGATGGAGAACATGGCTGGACCATTGACCCATGGCATGAAATCAGTTTTCCAAGAATTCTAAGCAAAGACGAGGATAATGTCTTTCAACAAAAATCTAGCCTAATGACTCCTTTTCTCGATTATAAAGAAAAAGGATTGGTGGCTAAGTTAATAGGCAAGCAAGATTTAGAAGGTGTAGAGGTTTATACCATTAAACTCACCCGTCCTAGTGGCAAATATGAGACTTGGTATATTGATGCCAATACTTATTTAGAATACCGTCGCGACTCTTATTGGGTAGATTTTACTTACCCCACACCAGCAGAAAGCTATTTCGAAGATTTCAGAGAAATCAATGGCTTGGTGATTCCTTACTATGAAGAAAAGATGTTTAGCCAAAGAAACCGAGTTCTTTTAATAGAAGACATTCTATTCAATATAGAACTTGATGAGGAGCTCTTCGAAATGGCAAAAAGTTCAGAAATGGAAGCCTTGAGTTTTATGAAAGGTAGTTGGGATGTGGAAGTACAAGGATGGAGTGGACGAGCCAACAAGTGGTATCCCATGGATGCAACAACTTCTACCATCAAATATGCTGCGAATAATATGCTAGAAGAAAAAATAAGGTATAAAACTGATTTTGTAATGCCCATCGTTTCACAGTATAGTTATCATGCTGGGAGTGGAAAATATCGCGTATGCGTTTATAACGACTTTTCAGGCGAAACAGAAATGTTTATAGGCCAGATAAGCGATTCCACTTTTACTGCGGATAATACTAAAATGATTTATGGTGGAATGCAAGACCCTCAGGCATTTGGAAAGGTCACCATCACTCCTGAAGATTCAGATCACTTTAATGTACTCATTGAAAATTCCTTCGACAAAGGAGAGAATTGGAACCCTGGAAATAAGCTCATTTACACCAGAAAAAGCAATTGATAGGTAAAATTGAACATCAAAGCAAGCTCTTAAAACTAGGCAAAACAAATTACTTTGTTCTTAGCAAAATATTGGTTAATACCTTATCACCATCATCAATTTTACAAATCAATACCGAGCCTGTAAAATAATAAGGATGAATTCTAATGCTCCCAGATTCCATATCAACCAATTTATAAGGAATGCTAATGCCTTCCATATCAAATAAACCGATATTCACTCTTTCTAAATTATGATACACATCTTTAATGATAAAATATTCCATAAACGGATTAGGGAAAATGATATAATCTTTTGAAAATACTGACGGATTCAAGAAATTCACATCACCTGACCAATAGGCTCCAATATCACAAATACTATCATCTGGGTCACTACCCAAATTGGGATCGCCTGCATTAACACATGGAGACTCAGTAGATATTCTAAAATCTACAGTATCCAAAAACATAGGATCATCAAATATGTTATTCTGACCTTGATGGAGTATTCTATCTGACAAAGTATAATCTATGGTTAAAGTAGAGAGTTCATCACTAAATACATCCATATTTCTTGACTGAGAAATGATACAATTAACAACTTCAGCACGAGTGTTTTTAGCTAAATCATTATTTTCAATACACCGAATAGCAATGTCATTTCCATAGAAAGTATTGTTCTTGATATAACAATTAGAATTCTCTTTTAATATCACACCAACATTACAATCAACAATTAAATTATGCCTTAGTACTATCCCCTCTGAACTTCCAAAGTTTTCACTCCCAAGCTCCATCCCCCTGTCAACATACGAAACAATAATATTGCTATCTATTTGTGTATCTATACAATTATTAAGATCTATTCCATCATCTGGCCCTTCACTCATATAATTACTCACTATCCTACCACCATTAACCTTGATAAGCTCAATAGCGTCGGGTGTATTAAAAAAATTGCAATTCTTAATAAAAACACTATTCGAATTTGATACTTGAATACCTTCTCCTTTACCATTATTTCGGAAAACACAGTCCCTTATATCGGCACCTGCATTAAGCACCCATACTAAGGATATTTCCCAAGTTAAATTCTGTTCATTATAAAAATTAACATTCTTAAGGCTAAGTTGACACCCATTCGATTTTATATAACCATCTGTAATTTCAGCATATCTTATAGAAGAATGTCCTCCAGATTTATTTAACTCAATTTTTCCCCAGCCAATTTCTGGTACTTGTGGAAGGAAGGAAACAGGTTCTTCTTTGCTTCCATTAACCTGAAGCGTACCATTAATGATAATATTAATATCCTGATCGATAATCAATGTTGCCCCATGCAATATCAATAATGTATCAGAACTATTTATGATCAAGTCCTCTGTAATAAGATAAGGAGATTCATGTTTTGTAAAGACTATTTCTTCAGCATTTATCCGAACAAACAAAAATAAAAAAACAGAAATAAGTATTGTGTACTTCATTTTTGAATAAGGTATAAGATTCTTTTTACAAACTATAAAACTATACAAAAATTGCTTAGCAAACACTATATTTCATCATTATACCCAGATAGTTTTGGCCGAATTACCATCATCAATATTAGGATGAATAACTGCTTGATATAGTATGACAGACTGTTTTTTCAAAAGGTAGGACTTGAAAACCTATAAACGACTTCATCCTCACCAAAAAGAAGGTTCAAAAATCAAAACGAGATTTAACTACCGAGCCTCCTCTAATACATGGGATTACCATTTAAAGTAGATTCTGGAATCTGTTGCATGGCATCCCAATGCTCTATAATTTTTGCATTTTCATCGAACCTGAAGAAATCCATAGTCACATATTGATCATTTCCAGGCCAAGTTTGATGAGTATGTAGAGCTACCAAATCACCCTTGCGCTATAACTCTTACAAACTCGATACTCTTTTCAGGATACTCTTCTTGCATTCTCTCAAAATAGGCTATGAATGGCTCTTTTCCATCCCCTACGATTGGGTTATGTTGAATATAATCATTGCCAACATATATTCGAACAGCCTTTCTTGGATTTCCTTCATAAGACATTCTATAAAAAGAAATGGCCTTTACTAGCAAAACAGCTTCTCATACCAAGTAACCATAGGAATCTATTCTAGCTCTTTTAGCCTTCGAGCATTTAGTTCTGTGGTGATTTCATTCATTTTAGATTGAGTCAATGGATACATCAACATAAAGATAGCTGCTATCAATGCAATGACTGCAGGAACCCAACTCATCAGCATTTTTATGCCCGGGATAGCCCCTTCAATAGCAACGGCATCTTGGCCATCATAACTATAAGCAGCAAGCACAAAACCTATAATAGCTCCTGCTACTCCTCCACCAAACTTAGTAGAAAAAGAGCCTGCCGAATAGATTAAACCTGTCGCTCTTCGTCCATTACGAAATTCTGAGAAATCAGCTACATCACCCAGCATAGCGAAGAATAAAGTAGGGAAAATAGCAGCAGCAAACTCAGAGATAATTCCGATGGAGAATATGCTAATAATGTCATTTGGCCCACAGAATACCAATAAGGCATTAACCGCTCCAGAAAAAACTAGCGCAATAATAAATAGGTTTCTCTTTCCCCATTTATTACTGAGGAAGGTAGTCACCATAGCACCACCAATAGAAGCGACCATAAGGGCCACCATATAGCTAGCTGCTAATAATTGGTTATGAATAAAATGAGAGAAATAGATAACTACAATACCTTGTTTGATGGAATTATAGATGACAAACAACAGACCTATTCCCAACAAAATCAACCAAGGCTTATTACCTATTAAATCTTTGAAATCTTTAGACAGATTAGTTTTTTGAGTTTTGGGTGGTAACACTCGTTCTTTGGTAGAATAGAAAGTGATAAACATGGCTAAAATCAACACCACCGATAGCACATAGATAGAATTACTATAACCTTGTTTTTGGTTGATGATACTAATATTTTCAGCGCTTAAAGTTTCTTCGCCTTCTACAATAAAGCTATAGTCTTTTCCTCCAATCATGGAAAAGGCTTTACCTTGTGTAGGCGTAGGGTCATTGGACTTTTCTTCAGTGTTTACCCAAGTGAATAATGCAATGCCATCCTCAGTAGCAATCTTTACATTTTCCACATCCTGAGAAGTGGAAACATGAACCTCAAATCGATTATTCTCGAGCTGATCAACTTCTATAGTTGGATTAATATTTCCGAAGAAAGCCACTAGGAACAATAAGGCTCCTTGCACCAACATTCCTCCGGCAAAGGCTCCTACCATCCTATAAGCTCCTAAGCTTGTACGTTCTTTATCATCGCCCGTCATTACAGCCATAAGCGCTCCATAAGGAATATTATTAGCCGTATAAACTAGTGTGAATATGATATAAGTAGCATAGGCATAAATTATCTTCCCTGTTGGGCTTAGATTAGGACTCGTGAATAGCAGGGATAGAATAACACCTAATGGAATAGCTGTCCACAAGATCCAAGGACGGAATTTTCCATATTTAGATTTGGTTCTGTCACCAATAACGCCCATAAGCACATCGCTAATGCCATCGCTAAATCTCGCGACCAACATTAGCAAACCAACAGCTGCGGGATGAAGCCCAAACACATCAGTATAAAAGATGAAAAGGAAGGTAGAAACTCCACGCCATGCAATATTTGCGGCACCATCGCCCAAGGCATAGCCAAGCTTCTCGGTGAGTTTAAGTTTTTGATTAATAGCATTCATAGTCATGATAGTTTATATTTTGTAGTATATAGTTTTAAAAGTAGGCTTAAATCTGCAATAATTAATAGAATGATGATTAGCATCCTCCACCGCTACAATTAAGCGGCGCTAATATAGACATAATCAACCAATTATTATGAAACCCTGTAAATTTTCAGCACATTAAAGACTATTTAATATACTTAACACTATCAAATAAATAGAAATGAAATGGAATCAAAAAGAAGGAATAACAAGATAGTTACTCAAGAACAATAAACAGAAAGCTTAAGAAAGACTATTGATACATTTTTTCACGCTGAGCTTGAATTTTCTCATCGGTGATATAATCATCATAATTCATGTGTTTATCAATAATTCCTGTAGGAGTCAACTCAATAACTCTATCACAAACCGATGAAATGAATTCGTGGTCATGAGAAGACATAAATACATTACCAGGGTATTTAATTAGGTTATTATTAAAGGACTGAATAGATTCCAAATCAAGATGGTTTGTTGGTGTATCAAGAACCAATGCATTGGCATCAACCAGCATCATTTTAGAAATCATACAACGCATTTTCTCTCCTCCAGACAATACCTCAACTTTCTTTAGCAAATCATCACCAGAGAATAACATCTTACCTAGATACCCACGAATATATAAATCAGTAGTGTCATTTGTAAACTGACATAACCAATCGAATAAATTCAAATCTGAGCGGAAAAATTTAGAATTATCCATAGGCAAATAAGCATGAGTAATAGTTTGCCCCCATTCAAAGCCTCCACTATCTGCTTGTCTCTTATCATTAATGATTTCAAAAAGAGCAGTCATTGCACGAGGGTCTCTGGATAGAAAAATGATTTTCTCCCCTTTATTGGCATAAAAATCAACATCCTTAAATAATACTTTACCGTCAATACTAGCACTCAAACCACTAACTTCCAAAATTTTATCCCCAGCTTCTCTTTCTGGTGTGAAAATAATACCGGGATATCTTCTGGTTGAGGGTTGAATATCATCAACATTCAACTTCTCTAACATTTTCTTACGACTAGTTGCCTGCTTTGATTTCTTTACATTGGCACTAAAACGAGAAATGAACTCTTGAAGTTCTTTACGTTTATCCTCTGTTTTCTTATTTTGAATCTGAGATTGTTTTAAAGCCAATTGACTGCTTTGATACCAAAAGCTATAGTTACCTGCAAACAACTGCACCTTACCAAAATCAATATCTAAGGTATGAGTACTAATGGCATCTAAAAAGTGTCTATCGTGAGAAACAACCAAAACTGTATTCTCATAATTAGCTAAATAGTTTTCCAACCAAGTAACCGTTTCTAAATCCAAGTCATTAGTAGGCTCATCGAGAAGTAAGTTATCAGGTTTTCCAAAAAGAGCTTGAGCCAATAATACTCTCACTTTTTGCTTACCAGACATATCCTCCATCATGGTTTGATGAAATTCTTCTTTGATTCCCAAAGCGCTTAATAAACTTGCAGCTTCACTTTCGGCATTCCAACCATCCATATCTGCAAATTTCTCTTCTAATTCAGCTGCTTTTATACCATCTGCATCAGAGAAATCTTCTTTACAATAAATGGCATCTTTTTCTTTCATAATATCCCATAGCTCAGTATGACCTTTCAATACCGCATCTATAACGGAGTAATCGTCAAAAGCATAGTGATCCTGACTTAAAACGGAAAGTCTTTCTCCTGTTCCCATACCAATATGGCCATTAGTAGCATCTATCTCACCCGAAATAGCTTTCAACAGAGTGGACTTTCCCGCTCCATTGGCACCAATAACACCATAACAATTACCTGGCATAAACTTAAGGTTTACATCTTGAAATAAAACTCTTTTACCAAATTGGATTCTTAAATCTGCAACATTTATCATAAAGCGTATTGTATTAAACTCCTTCTTATTCGAAAAAGGTTGCAAAAGTAGTTATTTTTTCATTAGAAAATATAGGGAATTAAAAATTATTAATATCTAGTTATCAGTTCTTTAATATTAGTTTTCTTTTTATTGACTGATGAAAAAGAAAAATCACTATGAATCTATAAAGCACTTATAAGAATAAGTGCATGAAATGGGTAGGTTTTAATCTAATAAATTAAAATGTGAATGATGTACACAATGATTAATAAATATTCTTCATTACACATCGGATAGATGTCTTTGCTATGTTTAAAAAGACGGGGATTATTTATGGCAAGCCAAAAACAATCCCCGTCTACATTTCCTCATTTCCAAAAAGATTATTGTCATTCATACTCATATTCCCAATACAGTATAAAAACTTTACCCTATCCCTTAAACCCAACTTTTGCATGCGTTCCATCGCAAAAAGGTTTTTTAGCAGATGCCCCGCACCTGCAAATTGCTGCCATTTTCTCTATTTCCTCCACCCTACCATCAGTATGAGTTATGGTGAAATTTCCTTGAATAATAACTGGCCCATTAGGTTTTACTATCGCTTTAATCTTTTCCATTTTTTTGTTTTTTTTAGTTTGATCTTCATTTTTCATATAATAAGATAACGCTCCGGATGGACATAAATCTATTTGATTTTTCAATTCTTCTATGGAGGCAAATTCTGGATTAATCCAAGGTTTTTGATTTGGCTGATATACTTTAGGTAGTCTTTCTACACATATAGCCGCATGTATACATTTCTTTGGCTCCCAAACTATTTGCAGCTCTCCTTTTGAATACTCTTTGATGCTTCTATTTTCCATTGCTTATTATATAAGATTCCTCACAAAGGTAAAGAAAAACAGATGTAGAAATTTAATTATCAACCCATTAAATCTGAAATAAGATGTTAAAGCACATACTATTTTACTCTAATATTACTTAGTGATAATAATAATTGAAATCAAGATAAAACTTGATGATGTTTTATTCCATTAACAAACGAAAGTATGGCAGCCTCATTAATTTTCGAAAAACTCTTATCTTTTCCGGTGATTTTCTTCACCATCATGCGCTCAATAAAATTCATCTTTTCCAACAAATATTCAAAACCCAACAAACCCTTACTTAAGGCTTTATTTCTTAAATCTTGCGGAAACGCCAAATCGAACTGTTCCTGAGCTTTTTGGTCCCTTTCCATACAGCATAAAAATAAAGCCAACTGTTTTTCTAATAATTCGTTATGGTATTTCTCAATAAAGGCGGTGGTCTTCTTATGTACTTTCCCCATATGAATACTACCTCCTAAAATAATACGTTGATAAGGGGACAGACTATCCAGTTTTTGCTTTTTCAGATTGATGATATCCACCTCATCGGTAGGGAATTTTTCTGCAATTTTTCGTGAGACTATTTCAGTGGTACCATGCTTACTGATGTATATGATGGCCGTTTTCATAATTTTAGATTAAGTGTTTCAATAAATATACCAGTCAAAATTACGAAAAAGCAATTATAAAGAAGATGTCAACGAAAGTAAATCATTGAAAATGATAATTTGCTTTGAACTCTTTGGTGGTGTTATATCTGCAGTTCGGCGTCCTAATAAATAAATCTGGTCCTCTCGTCCATTCAAAACCTCCTCTTGAAGGCGATTGACATAGGCATTAACCTCATCTGGATCTGGTTTAACAGTAAAATAGCTGACAAAGTTGACTTTTTTAAAATTGCTTTGAAGGGATTGCAAATTTTCCAAGGGAACACTCTGCCCTAAATAAATAGAATGATGCCCTTTCAACAATAACTCATAATGAATATAGAGCAAACCAAATTCATGAATCTCATTTAGAGGAAGATATAATACATAAACCTCATCTGGTTTTTTAGGAAGCACTTGCTGAACACGTTCTATATTAATAAGTAATTTTTGTTTGAGGAGATTTGTAAAGAAGTGCTCATGTGCTGGAGTAATGCTATTACTCTGCCACTCTAATCCAATATTTTGCAAAAATGGTATAAGAATATTGATAAAAACATCTTTAAATGAAGATTCTGCAACTAGACTATTATAAGTATGTTCAAATAAATTTCTATCATATTTGAGCATGGAAACTTTGAGAGAGTTCACAAAATGTTCTTGATCACTCTTTCCACCAATATACTCACGTACTTTATTTTCCAATTCCTCAATAGAATACTTAGCTATTTTACTAATCTTATAGCCATGGTTATACAATATGGTGATGTTCAACAGCTTCCTCAAGTTTTCTAGGTCGTAATATCGAATATTCGAATCTGTTCTATTTGGTTCCAAAAGATTATATCTTTTTTCCCAAATTCTAATACTATGGGCCTTTATTCCTGATAAATTTTCCAAATCCTTTATGGAAAATAATGTTGCAATATTGTTCATCTATCTATAATTAATATTAAACATGGGGTTAAACAATTGTAAAACTAGCATCTAAATATCCTTAGACTCCAAGAAAATTAATTAAATAAATTAAACAAGAAAACAATTGATAACCTAAGCATTAAGAAGTAGCAAAGGTATTTAAATATTCCGAAATACCAAGATAATAGGAAACATTTGTTTATCTTTTTGTGTTTTAAATTAAACACTAATTGTGCAGGAAACAATATTTTGCTTATACTTGAACCATAATTACTAAACAATAATCAATTGTACTATAATGGATTTATCAAATGCCGAAGCTTCAAAAACTAGTTAGACTATTTAACAAACATAACTCAAAAAGCACTAACGAAACCATTCCCATGACTACAAGTAAACTTTTGTTTTGAATTTTAAGAAAAGCTCCCAAGAAGTTAGCTTCTTTATTTTTGGATAAACCTGTCGAAAGCTTTCTCATTTAGAATATGCTGAGTGATGAATTCTCCATTATAGAAAATACTATAAAGAGTATGCGGTACAAAGTGATTTTGAGCCTGTTCTCGACTTGCAAGCTTCTTTATGGTCAAGTTCACACCCTGTTTCTCAGCTACAGCCTTTAACTCGGTATTCACATAATACTCATTAAAAGGACAAGCGTTGGTAAAATATACAACCAAACCATCTTTGATATCATTTTTCCCAGTTTTGGCTATCTCTTTAAATTTTGGAATAGGTACATTTGCTTTTAAGGGTTTATACCACAGCTCGAAATATGGAGGAGCAGTATCTGCCAATAGAAAGCCCTGTTTGATGAAGAATTTCTTATCCGACATAAATGGCTGCTTTCTAGAGGCAGCCATCACAACAAGTCCATCCATTTCTTTAGCATCCTCTAAACAATATTGATAAAGCTCCTTACCATGTTCTTCTCCTTTGAATTTCCCAGAAACCCAAAAGCAATTAATGAGCATGTAATTTGGAGCAATAATAGGTGCCCAAGCTTTTTCTGCAGGAACATACTCTATAAAAATTTTTCCACGCTCGTCAAGCTTCCGAAATACATAACCATCCTTAAATTGCTTTTTCAGCCACTCTTTTTTTAATTGATAGCCTTCGCTACATTTTTTATCAGAAAAAGCACAACAGATATGCTCATCAGAAATATTATCTTCATCGAGATTGATATATTTTTCACTGCCCATATTTTAGTCATTTGCTGAGCCCCAAACCTAAAAAATCTTTGGGTTTATTCCTATACTATATTAAAATAATTAGAGAAATCGAATAAACAAACAAGCCTATTATTTCATCCTATTTAATGAGAGCATGTAAAGAAACATCATACTTTGAAATATCAGATATTTAAAGCACAGCAAGAATATCTGTAATCATATGGAAAGATTTAAATTGAGGATGGATAATTTTGGAATCTACAACTTCATGCTGCCAAGTAGTATGAAAGGGCACATGAAAAGCCATGCCACCAAGATTCAATACTGGAATCACATCAGATTTTATGGAATTCCCAATCATCAGAAATTCGTCTGCTTTGATATCTAAATGTTGAATCAATTTGAAATAATCATCCTCTTGCTTATCACTCATCACTTCAATATGATGGAAATAAGATTCTAAATTTGACTTCTTCAACTTTCTTTGCTGATCCAACAAATCACCTTTAGTAGCTACTACCATTTTATAACCTTTAGCCTGAAGCGTTTTTAAAACCTCCTCTACGCCATCTAATAATTCCACTGGCTTACGAACCATTTCTTTGCTTAAATAAATAATAGATTCTATTTGTTTTGCGGTAATTTTATATTCACTAAACTCAATGGCAGATTGAATCATGGAAAGTGTAAATCCTTTGATACCATAGCCAAATAGAGGGATATTACTGGTTTCTATCTTAAATAAAAAGTCCACCACTTCCTGCTCACTTCCGTAATCTGACAATATCCTGGCCAAGGCTTGTTCTGCTTCTCTGAAAAAGGTTTCATTGATCCAAAGGGTATCATCAGCATCAAAGGCTATCACTTTAATTTTCTCCGTCATCATTCTATATTTGAAGCAAAGATAAAAACCTATACATAAAGCATAAAAAAACCCAAAAGATAAATTATCCCTTGGGTTATTAAAACAGTATATTTTAAAATATTCATTACTAATCAATCAAGTGTCAATTTACTGTAGTTGCCCATAATAAATGATTTTTTTGTTTTGCCCC
>NZ_JABKCA010000063.1 GCF_013166655.1 Lentimicrobium sp. L6 | reverse complement strand
CCAAAATTAGTGGCTCATGAATCGTTAGGCAAGATGGGCTTGGTAGTGGTGATACCTTTTAAGGATATTACCATTGCTATCATTCTCATAGGTAGTCAGGACATCATATTCCCAAATTTCATCATTCTTATCCCAATCATACGAAGCTTCGTAAGATAAATAGTTATGCTCATCATATTTGAAAATACTTTTGTTATTGTTTATTAAAGCGCCATCATATTCAGTAAAACTCAAAGATTCTGATATTAAATTCTCTGAATTATAAGTCCATATTACTTTATAATGTAGATACCAATCTTCATCTTGCTTTTTAAAATTCTCATATAATATCCAGTTTCCCTCATTATCATAATAGGTATGCGTTACTGTCAGAGTGTCGGTGGTTTCGGCTTCTATTTTGACTAGAAAACTTGATAATATTGTTGAGTCTTCATTATAATTAGAACTTTGTACTTCGTATAAGATCCAATTCTCGCTTTCTGAGTATCTGCGGAGCTTTTGCAAATGATATGTCGAATAATTTTTAGAATGCTTTAACTTCTCCATTTGACCAAATGACCAATGATCTGTATCCCAATATTCCTCTGAAGACGTCTTATAACCATTATCATTATAATTAAGGTAATACCTCATCCTATCAATGTCATCATCACTAAAACGATATGTATTAATGAAAGTGTATTCTGTAGTATCATATTCTATGGGGTATTCATATTCAGTGGAATAGGAAAATTCATATTCTTGTGTATCAAAATTAAATTTTTACGTTTCTTCGAATAAAGGAAAGTTATATGGATTTCTGCTTTTTATTCGGCTCATGGTTTGGTCTCCACCATAATGATTCTTGTATTCAAAAATTGAATCTAGGAGCCAATCATTATTAGCCTTAAGGTATTGGTAAGGATTTGTGTTTTGTGATTTCGAAATAATTGGAAAAAGAATAACTATAAGCGATAGAGAGATGAATATTTTTTTTCATAATGATATGTTTTAGCGTATATCAAAGGTATAGAAAAATATTTATCCAATTACTTTAAGCATATAAAAAAAAGGATAACTGAAAAAATACTATTGTAAGCTACTCGTAATTTTACGAATTTGGCAATATTATCTTATGATTTCAATAATGATTTCAATAATGATATCAATTATTGAATGTTTGAAAGGGAAAACTTTTCATATCACAGCTGCTTACTTAGAATAATGATAGGTGTGTTTGCTATTACCTTAAGAGAAGCAATAGAGCTGTTATATGATAAGAGTAAAGTAATAGCTTATTAGAAGACTTACTAAATCAAGCTTAAATAAGTCTTAGGACCTAAGAACCTTATAACTACCAGTACTATCCATTTTAATAACAGTACTCGGGTTGGCAGGTGATAAATTACCTTGTTCAAACTCTACAACATAGTTGACTTTAGATTTAATAAAATCTGTAATATCTCTAAAAACTGCAGCAGTAGGGTCACCAGAAATATTTGCAGAGGTGGAAACCAATGGTTTTCCCAGTTCTTTAATCAATTGTTTGCAAAAATCATGTTTCACTACTCTAATAGCTATCGTACCGTCATCAGCAATAAGGCCTTTTGCTAATCCTTTTGCTCCTTCAAAAACAATGGTTAAAGGCTTATGATAATCTCTGATTAAATCAGAGGCTTGTTCAGGATAATTAGCCACATAATCTTTAATTCTACTTACATCATCAAGAAGAACGATCATACTTTTCTTTTCTGATCTGTTTTTAAGACTGTAAATTTTAGAAACAGCTTTATTATTAGTAGCATCACAACCTATTCCCCAAACAGTATCTGTTGGATAAAGAATAGTTCCACCCTTTTTCAATACTTCGATGGCTTTTTTAATATCAGTTTGCATCTTGAATTCGATTTAATAGTTGTTCCGTATCAATATTTAATCCACATTTAAAATGTCCTTCAGGACAAGATTGATGACCATGAATACCACAAGGGCGACACTTTAATGTTTCTTTGGTTTCGATAATTACAGCATCCTCAGAAAGAGGACCAAAACCAAAGCTAGCAACAGTGCTGCAATATAAAGTTGTAGTCTTGGCATTTACAGAGGAGGCTATATGTTGAGCTGCGGAATCATTTACAAAATTCATCAAAGCATCTTTCATTAATGTTGCAGACTCCACAAAAGATAATTTTCCAGCAAAATTCATGGCATTTACATAGCCACTTTCTTTAATTAATTGATTACAAAGACTGCTGTCATCTGGTCCTCCAAGAAAATAAACATGAAGATGGTGAGGGAGTGCTTTCAAAAGCTCCACCCATTTTTCATAAGGATATTGCTTAGTGAACCAAAGGCTTGCAGGCGTAATTGTAATATAAGGTTTGGTTTTATGAATAGACATTTTAGCATTATCCTTTTTAGTAGGGTAAAGCTTTGGAAGTGCAGGCTCCTCATCAGTAAGGTGATTAATTAACTGATGATTTCTATTGATCTCATGCCAATCTTCTTTGTATTCATGAGGAAAGGATTTGGAGAAGAAAAGGGAGAGCGGATTTTTTTTAAAACCATAGGTTTTTTTTGCTCCAGAAAACAAAGTAACCATTCCACTACTAAAAAAACGCTGTAAATTGAAAACGGCATCATATTTCTCATTCTGAATCTGAAAGATAATAGTCAACAAGTTTTTATATTTGTCTTTTTTCTTATCCCAAATAAACAATTCATTAATATTCATATTGCCATAAAAAACACCTTCATTACCTTTTTTAATTAAATAATCAATTTGGCAAGAAGAGTCTGTAGCTCTCAGTTTCTCAGCAATAGAAGTGGATAATATCACATCTCCAATGCTGGCAGTTTGTATGACAAGGTATTTTTTCATCTCCATATTAAAGATACAAAATTACAATATTCGCTCAACGATTTTCATTGAGAAATTAAAGAATGAATATAAATAAGTATTTGAATTCCTAAACAGCTACACCATAGTCGCGTAGCGCATTGTTTAAGCTGGTTTTTAAGTCTGTAGATGGTTTTCTTTTACCAATAATCATGGCACAAGGCACTTGAAATTCTCCTGCAGGGAACTTTTTAGTATAACTTCCGGGTATAACAACCGATCTTTCAGGTATTACTCCTGTATATTCTTTTGGTTGGTCTCCAGTAACATCTATAATTTTAGTAGACTTAGTAATCACCACATTTGCACCAAGAACTGCTTCTTTTTCAATTTTCACACCTTCTACAACAATACAACGAGAACCAATGAAGCAATCATCCTCAATAATTACTGGTGCGGCTTGGATAGGCTCTAATACACCACCAATTCCAACACCACCACTCAAGTGAACATTTTTTCCAATTTGAGCACAGCTTCCAACTGTAGCCCAAGTATCCACCATGGTTCCGCTACCCACATAAGCGCCAATATTCACATAACTTGGCATCATAATAACACCTGGAGCTACAAAGGAACCATAACGAGCAATAGCATGAGGAACCACTCTTACATTAAGCTCTTTATAATTGGTTTTTAAAGCTATTTTATCATGAAATTCAAATGGACCCACTTCTATGGTTTCCATTTTCTGAATAGGAAAATAGAGGATGACTCCCTTTTTAACCCACTCGTTAACTTTCCATTCTCCATTTACGGGTTCTGCTGTTCGAAGTTCTCCTTTATCAAGAAGCTCTATTAAATCTCTGATGGCTTTTTGAGTAGCCTCCTCCGATAATAATTCCTTATTATCCCAAGCTTTCTCTATAGTGTTTCTTAGTTCTGTGTACATGATCAAAATTTAGGCTGCAAAATTAGGATATTTCCTAATTCTACAGCCCATAATTCAAAAAAGAAGATGTTATTAAAATGTGATTTTACAAAATATCTCCACGTGCTTAAGATGGCGATAGTGATAACATCAGTTATTGAGGATAAAGTGACCTGAGGAGATAAACGCTTTATCAGACTCAATGTGGTATAAATAAACTCCGTTTCCGAAGCGATTTAAGTCTATTTTAAATTGTTGTTGGTTTATTGTTTCCTGGTGTATGATTTGCCCGAATGGATTGATAATGTATAGCTTGGCATCAATCATCTCTTCAAAATCAATATTGATTATTCCTTGGCTTGGGTTTGGATACACTGAAACCAAATTATCTGGTATGTTTTCAATACCTCCAATAAAATCAACACAACCATCTCTTTGATCTATGTCAATCAAATCGATTTCAATAGCAATATTTGTACTTATTCCTCCGCCTTCAATGATATATTCGGTGCTCAATTGTTGTAATTCGAAATCTTCTGAATAACCTTCGTAAGAGCCTTCAGTACAATCAATCCCATTTCCTTCATCGTCCATTTGAATAAGCCCAATAGTTTCGTACGGGGGGGGGGGTGCGCTTTTCACACCCATTAAGGGGCCATTGCCAATAGCTAAAAGTTTGTTTTGCTCTTTGAATTGTATATCAATAATCGGCAAAAACACGTTTCCATTAATAATAGCTTCGGCGTTTAAATCTGTTTTTATAAAACCGCCTATTCCATTTGTGTGAATAAAGAGTAATTCATTTTGATTGTTAATGTGGAGCTTTCTTTTAATCCCATAACCAATATCATAATATCCAGAACCGATTATTTCTTTTGCAGATACCACATTACCTAAAGAGTCCGTCTTCATTAAGATACTATTCATGTCATTATTCATCAATGTATAGTATTCATCATTATAAATGAGAACATCTTCAATTTCATAGTGATAACCTAAAGTAGGATTTTTATAACCATAGCACCAATTGATTTCTCCTGTATTAGAGAGCTCTGCTAATAAAGCTGTGGTTTTAGTTTCGTTTTCATTTTTATAATGTCCAGTGATGATAAAATTACCGTTTTCATTTTGAATAGCAGATAAACCTTTACTTAAAGCTGTACCAAAACGAATGATTCTTGACCATTCTAGACTACCATTTTTAGTGATTTTCACCACAGATAATTGTTTATAGGCGCTACTAGAAAAGTCATGTTCTCCTGTTAAGATAAATCCACTATCCGCAGTTTCGCTAACATTTACCAATCCACCTAAATTATTGGTTTTTGTCCAAAGTAATACCCCATTTCTATCCATTTTCGCAAAGAAAGCATCTTGATTGCTATTGTTTTGATTTAAAATACTCCCAAGTATAAACTGACAAGAATCAAGAGTACTAATTATATTGATAAGCCTAGGTTCATGGTTATTATCTACCTGTGCAATCGTTTTTGTCCAAATAGGGTCTCCAAAATCATCTATTTTCATAACAAAGGACTTATGGATGCCAAAGTATTCACCAATAATAAAGGTTTTATTATCAAATGACTGGCTAGATGAATACGCTTGTGTACTAATATCCCCAGCAGCCCATAATACTTTGGAATAGGGGCTGATTTGAGCCGTGCTGGAAATAGCAATAAGTGATAAAATGAAAGTGTATAATTTATTCATGTTACGAGCATTTAATAAGCAGAAATACAGAATTAACCAGCTGTATAGACTGATAGACTTTAAAAAGGTCAAAATAGTTGCGTGATTTATCAAATTATTATCAAATCTTATGTTTTTAACTATAGTGTTGAGTTACATATTTATTAAATTTGCAACCTGAAAATGAGTAGAATATTAGCTATAGACTTTGGTCAAAAGAAATCGGGAATAGCGGTTACCGATGAACTTCAAATGATTGCCAGTCCACTGACCACAGTGGCTTCCTCTAAACTTATTGACTTTTTACTGGATTATACTCAAAAGAACGAGGTCAGTATAATGGTGGTAGGTGAACCAAAGACTATGGATAATAAAGCTAGTGACTCCACTAAATATATTGCACCTTTTGTAGGGCGTTTGAAAAAGGCTTTTCCAAATATTCAAATCGATAGAATGGATGAGCGATTTACAAGTAGAATGGCATTTCAAGCTATGATAGATGGTGGTTTAGGAAAAAAGGCCCGGCGAAACAAAGAATTAGTGGATACCATTAGTGCTTCTCTTATTTTGCAATCGTATATGGAATTTAAAAAGATTTAATCATGATATTACCTATAGTAGCCTACGGGCATCCTGTTTTAAAGAAAATGTCTGTTGACATTGATAAAGATTATCCTGAGCTTGAACAGCTTCTTGAAAATATGTTTGAAACCATGTATGCCACTAATGGTGTAGGTCTAGCTGCGCCACAAATTGGTAAAAACCTACGTTTATTTGTATTGGATGCTACACCTTTTAAAGAGGAGTATCCTGAAGCTATTGAAGGAAAAAAGGTCATGATTAATGTCCATATTGTTGAGCAAGAAGGCGAGGAGTGGAGCTTTGAAGAAGGTTGTTTGTCAGTTCCAGATATTCATGAAGCAGTGATGCGTCAACCTAGAATAAAAATCCAGTATTTGGATGAAAATTGGGAAAAGCATGAAGAATGGATTGATGGAATTATGGCTAGAATTATGCAACATGAATATGACCATATTGATGGGAAAATATTTACTGAGCATTTGAGCTCTATGCGTAAGGTATTATTAAAAAGAAAACTAAATGATATCAGTACTGGGAATATTGATGTGAAATACAGAATGGTTTTTCCGAAAGCGAAAAAAGGAAGACGATAGAATATAGCAAAATATTAAAAAGGTGGAAATATTAAATATCTCCACCTTTTTTTTATCCTTAAAATAGGAATTTTATTGATTGTGACTTTCTAACCAGTTATATATAGTCTTTGCTAAACTAATTCTTTTATCAGAAAAGGAATGGTCACATGCATCTAATACTATCATGTTTTCCTGAGTCATATTCTGATGAAAACTTATAAAAGTAGACTGCTCTCTGTCAGTGCTAAATATTTTGAGAATAGATTTAGGGTTGTTTTTTAATGAGTTGTCTAGGTTCATCCTTGCATTTGACATCGCATCATTTACAAAGCTCTCCCCAGAAACCAAATTTATACAAGGTCTTTGTTCTAAATTAGTAATGTATTTTATTCTTTGCTTGTCGATTTTATGATTCAAAACATAATAGCCACTCCAAGGGTCTAATGCAATCACTCCTTTAATGCCTTTTATTTCTTCAAGAGCTATAAGAGCTATATCACCACCCATGCTATGACCCAAAAGGTAAATCTCCTCTGTATTTATTCTCCATTTCTTTGAGTTTTGAATTAAATACTCATACACATCCTTTGTATCTTGCAAACTTTGAGAATAGCTAAAATAACCATTATTACCCCATGTTCCTGAATAGGAAAAGAATACGCTGTTATAGCCATTTCTTCTTAATGCTTGACCAATATCCTCATTTTTTTCAAACCCAGGGTTACCATGTAGAAATATAACTGTAGGTTTTGTGCTTTTGCCAGTAGTTAGTAAGATTCTGGCTGCTAGTTTATTATCTGACGGTATTATTATTGGAATACTTAAAGGAGCAGCATCTCTATTGAACTCGTTTGGGTCGCTAAACTGAAATGTTTCAGTTGGGGTTTCTTGATTTTGAGTATCCTCTTTATCTCTACAAGAAGTGATAATGAGGAGGCTAGATAATAATAAAACCCATAATCTAATTTTCATAAGTCTTGATGTTTAATGCCTTAATATGTGCGATTGCAAAAGCTCATTGCAATTTCAAATATAGAAAATTTAATTACTTATACACTAAAATATTCAAAAAATTGAATTCCACACTAAGCAGAAGGTTTTGCCTAAAATATTCTTCCCAAAAAACTCTAATATTTATATTCTATAGAAGCTTTTACTATTTTTGTAGAAAATATCTCCATGCCAGAGCAACAGAATTATAGCCTTTCCGATTTAATGAGTGAATTACAAATGGTGATTCGTTCCTCTTTCGACCATTCTTATTGGGTGGTTGCTGAATTGGCGAATGTTTCTGGTTCTGCTCGTGGACATATGTATTTGGAGTTGGTGGAGAAATCGAATCATCAGATTATCGCCAAGGCAAGAGCTAATCTTTGGAGTTCTCGTAGGCAACAAATCATGCGTGCTTTTGAGGATGTGACTAAAGAAACTGTAAAAACTGGAATGAAGGTGCTCCTTCAATTAAGTGTTGATTTCCATCCCGTTTATGGCCTAAGTTTTCAGGTTTTAGATATTGATCCATCCTATTCTTTGGGTGAGTTAGAGCGCCAGAAACAAGAAACCATCAAGCGATTACAAGATGAGGATTTATTTGATTTTAATAAGCAATATGTTTTACCATCAGTATTGCAGAACATTGCTATTATTTCATCGGAATCTGCTGCCGGTTATCAGGATTTTATGAATCAATTGGAGCAGAATGTAAATGGCTATCAGTTTAATGTAAAGTTATATCCGGCTGTTATGCAGGGTGATAAAGCTCCTGAATCCATTGTTTTAGCTTTGGAAAAATTAGAAGCTACTGGTATAGAATATGATGCTTTGGTAATCATTAGAGGAGGAGGCTCCAATTTAGATTTGGCTTGTTTTGATGACTATAGTTTAAATGCACGTTTGGCTCAATCTTACTTTCCAATACTAAGTGGAATAGGCCATGAGCGTGACCAATCGGTAACGGATATGATTGCTCATACTCGTTTGAAAACACCAACAGCAGTAGCAGAATATATCATCCAGCATAATTTTGACTTTGAAAACCAAGTAAAGGGTTTGTTTTCTTTTGTGATGGAATTCACTCAAGACCATATTGCAGAGCGGAAGTATCAGCTAGAAAAAGGCTCCTCAAGAATGGCAAAGGCAAGTTTTGAGTTACTTCAATCTGAGAAATCAGAAATACGAGAACTTAGCTTTTCTGCCAATCAATCTACCATGGAATTAATTCATCAATACAAAAGTCAAATTCAGCAATTTAAGAATGATGTTTTATATTTATCTAAGTCTTCTATTAAGGATCAGGACGCTATTGTTGGGCATCAAAAGAGAACTGTTGAATTGGTAGCTAAGGATTTTATTCATAGAGAAAGTACAGGTTTATATCCATCAAAACAATTAATACATTATGTTTTATTAAATATTGATAAAGAGCATAATAAGTTAGATTATATAAAGCAACTGATTAAGGTATCGAAGCCTGAGAATCTTTTAAAAAGAGGATTCAGTATTACCCGTCAGAATGGAAAAGCGATAACGAATTCAGCCTTTTTAGAGGAGGGTATAGAAATAGAAACCCAATTAGCAGACGGAAGCATCAAAAGTAAAATTATCAAATCATAATTATGGCAAAGAAACTAACATACGAGTCCGCTTTAAGCGAATTACAACATATAGTATCCGAGATAGAAGGAGAAGGAATTGGTATTGATGAGTTGTCAAAAAAGGTAAAACGAGCTGCTGAGTTACTGAAGTTTTGCCAAACTAAATTACGTCAGACTGAGAATGATGTGAATGAGATTCTAGGGCAATTTGAGGAAGATTAATACCATTTAGTTAACAACTAACAGTTAACAGTGAATAATGAGGATTAATGTGTAATTACTGAATACAAATGCGTTAGTTTGCCTTATCCTATCGATAAATACTCTGATTTAATAAGGTTTTGAAAACTAGACTCATAATGTGGTTGGGTTGAGCTGGATAATATGCTAATCAATCATTCGATCATTCATTCAGGCATTCCCTCATTGAATCATTCATTTAATATTAAAACAACTGCGAATAATTTTTTACATTTGCGAAAAGATAAGCATTGAAGGTAGATTGGAGTAAAATAGCGGTAGAAGGAATGAGTTTACCCATTCATTTTTATAGATATGTCATTTCTCCACTTTTGCCAGCAAGTTGTAGGCATATTCCCACTTGTTCTGAATATAGTCTTCAAGCATTAAAAAAACATGGAATTATAGAAGGGTCAGTGCTGGCAGCCAATAGAATATCCAGATGTCATCCATGGGGAACTAGAGGTTACGACCCTGTTCCTGTGATTATTATTAAAGTAACATACAAATCAAAACAAGTAGAAAATAGACTACAATGAGAAACTTTGGTTCAGATAAATTATCAGCATTAGATGCTAAATTCGAAGCTCAAAAAATAGCTTTTGGTCCTATCGCCTTTCAAGCAGTTCGCGTGATGCGAGATTTAGGTATATTAAAAAAAGTAGAGGAGTCTCGTAAAAAAGGCATCCTCGTTGAAGATATTTCAGAAGAATTAAAACTATCAAAATATAGTGTTCAAGTATTACTCGATGCTGGTATTAGCTGCGGTGTGGTGATGCAAAAAGATGATAAATTCATCCTGACTAAAACAGGGTATTTTATTCTTAACGATCCGCTTACCGAAGCCAATATGGACTTTGTTCAGGATGTTAACTATCAAGGATTCTATAACTTAGAGGATTCTGTAATAAATGGAAAACCAGAAGGGTTAAAAGTATTTGGAAAATGGAAAACCATTTATGAAGGACTTTCTTCTTTACCTGAAAAAGTTCAGGATTCATGGTTTAAATTTGATCATTATTATTCCGATTTGGTTTTTCCATTAGTCATGCCACTAATATTTGCTGATAAACCAAAGCACTTATTAGATATTGGAGGAAATACTGGTAAATTTAGTATCAAAGCCGCTCAGTATAATCCAGATGTAAAAATTACCATCCTTGATCTACCAGGCCAACTTAATGTCGCTTATCAAAATATTGAAAGTGTTGATTTATCGGATAGAATAGATGGTTTCCCCATTGACTTATTAAACCCCAAAAACGCTTATCCTAATAATGCAGATGCCATTTGGATGAGCCAGTTTTTAGATTGCTTCTCTGAGGAGGAAATCACTCATCTTTTATCTAGAGCTTTCGATGCTTTAGTTCCAGGTGGAATCCTTTATATCAATGAAACCTATTGGGATCGTCAGAAATATGTGGCTAGTAGCTATAGTTTAAATATGACAAGTTTATACTTCACTGCTTTGGCTAACGGAAATAGCAGAATGTATCACAGTGATGATATGATTCGTTTGGTAAAAAAGGTAGGCTTCGAAATAGCTGAAGATATTGATGGTTTAGGAGTGAGTCATACCCTTTTGAAATGTAAAAAGTAGTATTGGAATACCCGAATAGGGCAAAAGGTATTTTATTCTATATAAATAAATAATATTGAGGATTAGAAATCTAGGAAAATTCCTTTTGATATGGGAAAATCTTTTAACTTTGAATCCTCTAAAAAACAAAAAACCTAATAACAAAATGAGCATACTCGTTAATAAAGATTCTAAAATCATCGTTCAGGGATTTACAGGAACGGAAGGTACTTTTCATGCAACCCAAATGATAGAGTACGGAACTAATGTAGTCGGTGGAGTCACACCTGGTAAAGGTGGACAAACTCATCTCAACAAACCTGTTTTTAATACGGTTGCAGAAGCTGTAGAAAAAGCGGGAGCAAATGTATCTTTAATCTTTGTACCGCCAGCATTTGCTGCTGATGCTGTAATGGAAGCTGCCAGCGCTGGTATCGAAGTCATCGTTTGTATTACAGAAGGAATTCCAACTTCTGATATGGTGAAGGTTAAAGAATACCTAACAGATAAGAATAGCCGTTTAATTGGCCCTAACTGTCCTGGAATTATTACTCCTGGTGAAGCTAAAGTTGGTATCATGCCAGCCTTTATTCATCAACCAGGTAAAGTGGGTGTAGTTAGTCGTTCTGGTACATTGACTTATGAAGCTGTTGATCAGTTAACAAAAGCAGGTTTGGGACAAACTACTGCAATTGGTATTGGTGGAGACCCTATAATCGGAACAACTACAAAAGATGCCATGGAACTATTCATGAACGATCCTGAAACAAAAGGAATTGTGATGATTGGTGAAATTGGTGGTGGAATGGAAGCCGAAGCTGCTCGTTATGTGAAAGAATTTGGTAATAAGCCTGTTGTTGGTTTTATTGCTGGTGCTACCGCTCCTAAAGGTAGAACCATGGGGCATGCCGGTGCAATCATTGGTGGAGTAGAGGATACTGCTGAAGCCAAAAAAGCGATCATGGTGGATTGTGGTATTCATGTGGTTGATAGTCCAGCCGATATTGGCACAAAAATGAAAGAATTATTGGGGTAAAATAGACTTTGAATTTATATATCATCAATTATATAATAAGTGAAACTCTGTTTTTTAATTAAAACGGAGTTTTTTTTTGAGAAAGCCAAAATACTTCTCAATATATCCTCCGAAAATAATACTTTTGCCCCTAGAAATTTGAAGACCAATTTAAGGCGTTTAAATGGTCATCAAATGATTTATAAACTTTTTTAAATATAAAATTATGGCTTACAACTTAAGAAACCGTAACTTTTTGAAATTATCAGATTTCAGCCCAAAAGAAATCAAATTTCTCCTTGATTTATCAATGGATTTGAAAAAGGCTAAATATGCCGGAACAGAGACACAGACACTAAAAGGCAAAAATATAGCTTTAATTTTTGAGAAAGCTTCTACCAGAACTCGTTGTGCTTTTGAAGTAGCAGTTCATGACCAAGGTGGAACAGTAACCTATTTAGGCCCTTCCGGTTCGCAAATTGGTAAAAAAGAATCTATGAAAGATACTGCTCGCGTTTTAGGACGTATGTATGATGGTATTGAATATCGTGGATTTGGACAAGATATAGTTGAAGAATTAGGTGCTCATGCTGGTGTTCCTGTTTGGAATGGATTAACTACTGAGTTTCACCCTACACAAATTCTTGCTGACTTCCTCACCATGATGGAACATAGTGATAAGCCACTTCACGAAGTTACTTTCGCTTATGTTGGTGATGCCCAAAATAATATGGGTAATTCATTAATGATTGGTGCTGCTAAAATGGGAATGAAATTCCGTTCTGTTGCTCCAAAAAGCGTTCAACCAACTGATGTACTAGTTGCTCAAGCTAAAGAAATAGCTGCTGAAACTGGTGCTGAAATCATCGTTACTGATAACGTTGAAGAAGGTGTTAAAGGATGTGATTTTATTTATACTGATGTATGGGTAAGTATGGGTGAGCCAGACGAGGTTTGGAAAACACGTATTGAGTTATTAAAGCCTTACCAAGTGAATAAAGCCATGATGGATGCTACTGGAAACCCAAAGTGTAAATTCATGCATTGTCTTCCAGCTTTCCACAACCGTCAGACAACTGTTGGAGAAGAGATTTTCCAAAAATTCGGTATCGATGGTATGGAGGTAAACGAAGAAGTATTCGAAAGTGAAAACTCTATTGTTTTTGACGAAGCAGAAAATAGATTACACACCATTAAAGCTGTTATGGTAGCCACTTTAGGTGCTTAAGAAATCTGAATAATAGAATATAAGAAAAGCCCTCTCTTGATTGAGTGGGTTTTTTTTGTGCATTTTAAGATAGAACACTGATGACAATTGTTTAGCGGATTGGCATGGACTGGGTAGAACAAGGCTTCCCTTCTTCTGAGTAGATCTGCGAAATAGCTTCTTTTTTAATAAAATGCTCTTTTTGATAAAGGTAATTCTATGATTAATTCGTCTTTTTCTAAGATATTTTGAATTTCAAGAAAAAGTTTTCTCAATTCTCTTGCTTCTTTGATCTCAGATTCTGTGTTTTCTTTCCAATTTATCTTATGGTCAATTCCGTTAATTGTAAATTTGAAACAATAAGAAAAAGTAGGTGATATTTTCACTGTCGATGTTGGTGCATAGTTCAATGGGTATTTATAAATATCAATATTCTTTAATAACTTATAAATCTTTTGTTTCTCTCCAATTGGTAATTGATATGAGATAGTAGTGTCACGTTTCCAATCAATTGTCTTTGTCAGTTTACCTCTATAGGTATCAAGAATGTAGGAATTATCAGCGATATTTGCAATGAAATTAAAATCATCAGGCATAGAGTCTGAATAATCAGAGCTTCTTTGTTCGCAACCGAACATAACTATAAGGCCAATTGCTAGTAATCCAAATAATTTCTTTTTGCGCATCCTTCTTTTAAATAAGAGTGTATTTTTTTGATTAAAAGCTTAAATATTCTAGGAACTTAAGCCATATATTGTACTTCTTACTAATTCCCCAAAAAAGAAAATCCCTTCCAGATAATCTCTAAATCAGTGGTGATTTTATAATCTCTAGAATAGAGAAGGTTAAGTCGGGAAAGTGTATCATCACTTAAATCTTCCTTAGTAAAGGCGTTTCCTGGGTTTAATACTCCTTTTTTAAGATTAGGTAATTTCACTTCTTGGTCTATAGAACCTAGATAATAAGCCACCCAAGTTTTTCTTGAGAAAAGCACACAGAAAATGTTTTTAATGAAACCGAGCTTATCTTTCACCATCCAAATGATAATAGGTAAGGTGAGAAGGAAGAGTATGCTCAGTGCGATATCCATCAGTCTTTTATTTCTTTTATTCTGTGGCTTAGAAACACTATCTACCTCAATCATAAATAGATCACTATGTGCATTTATACTATTACTACCAATGATAGCCATGCTTTCTTGAGGAGCTATTTTATAATCTACTCCTTGATCTTGGAGCTGAATCATTTGGTCGATAATATGTTGAGCCGATAAATCTTTGGCGCAAAAGATAACTTCACCAATACTATAAACCCTAATGATATCTTGTAACTGCGCTGCTAAACCAATAACGTTTTCTTGTTTTCTATCCTGCTCGTCCAGCCCAACTAAACCTATAAAGCTTGTCTGTTTCATATTGCTGATTAGACCAGCTACTCTATTGGATTCCTCTATGGAACCAAGCACAGCAATTCTATTTTTTCTGGCCTCCTCATTATTAAATGCGGAAACTCCAGCCAATTGCAATGCAAAGCGATAACCGGAAAGAGAAATAAAACCCCAGAAGGTCCCAGCTATGATAATAGCTCTACTATATCGGTAATTATCTGGAATTAAAGCATACATAACTAAGATGGTAATGATACCAAAGAATAAGCCTTTTACGAGTTTTGGCACTTGATAAGGCTTGTCATATCCTCCAGTTAATAAGACTCCTCCGAGTAGTATGGATATGTATATGGGGACGATATAATGTAAATAAAGAGGAGGGTAGTAGCTGCCTGTTGGAATTAGCCAAGTTTGTTCCCAATATTGCTTGATCATATAGAATCCAAAATATAAAATTCCAGCATCTAATACAGGAAAGAAGATTCTGTTGAGAATTCTTTTTGCAATAGAAGCCCCAGCTCTCATGTAAATCGCAAAATTAATCAGTAAAGTAAATAAACTGGCATAGCGAAGACTAAAATGTTTCTTGGCAAAAATAATCATGGCTTGATAGAAGGTGAAAACATAGCTCACACTAGCTTTTTTTGTGCTTTCTCCTTTATAATGAATGATTCTAGTTTCTGGGAAATAATAATTTTTATATCCACCCAAAGTAATTCTATAAGAAAGATCGATATCTTCTCCATACATAAAGAAAGTCTCATCTAATAAGCCAACTTCATCTAAGGTTTTCTTACGCATGAGCATAAAAGCACCAGAAAGCACTTCTATTTCATTGGTTTCTTCCTTATCTAGATATCCCAAATGATATTTTCCAAATGTTTTTGATTTTGGGAAAATAGCAGCTAAACCAAATATCTTATAAAAAGCAACAGCAGGAGTAGGGAGACCTCTTTTAGATTCTGGAAGGAAGTTGCCATTTCCATCTACCATTTTTACTCCAAGGCCACCAGCATCAGAATGTGCATCCATAAAATCCACAACCTTCTTAAAAGTCAATTCTTCAACTATGGTGTCGGGGTTTAATAATAAAACATATTCACCCTTGCTTTTTTTAATGGCCTGATTATTAGCAACTGAGAATCCAGGATTGTCTTTATTGGCGATCAACAAAACCTCAGGAAATTTCTCTCGAACCATTTCAACCGATTGATCCACCGAGTTATTGTCTACCACCCATACTTCTGCATCTACATGTTGAGTTGCTTGATGCACAGAATTCAAACACTGTTCTAAAAAGTGCTTGACATTATAATTGACAATAATAACAGATAACTTCATTTGATTTTATTGGAGCCCAAAATTAACATATTCTGTGAAATGAGAACGAAAAAAAGAGCTGCTATCTCATATATTTTCAATGATTTTTTAAGAAAAATCCTACTTATCCACATCCTCAAAATAAACGTTGAAAACATTCCCTGTATTCTTTGAAAAATTAATAATACTAGATTGACTATTATATTATCTTTGCCGCGTAAAAAATGTTCATCTTAAAGCAACGAAAATGATTCTATTTTTCTATAAATCAGACGAAAAAAAAATAGTGGCTGTTGGAGCCCAAGAAGCTTTCTCTGAGGAGGATATGCAAAAACTTAGCTGGCTTTTTGGCGAAGCACAATTTCTAGATCACAAAGGTGTTTCTGGTTATTTTGTTGGACCCAGAAAAGAAATGATTACCCCTTGGAGTACCAATGCTGTGGAAATTACACAAAACATGGGTTTGCAAGGTATTGAGAGAATAGAGGAGTTCTTTGTAGCTGAACAAGAAAAAGATAGTAACTTCGATCCTATGCTTCAAGTCCTGTATCATGAGTTGGATCAAGATATATTTAATATTGTAAAGAAGCCTGAACCTGTTGAATTCATTATGGATGTAGCAGCCTATAATGAGTCAGAAGGTTTAGCTTTAAGCAAGGAAGAAGTCAGTTATTTAGATGAGATTGCTATCAAATTAGGAAGAAAGCTAACCGATAGTGAAGTTTATGGATTTGCTCAAGTAAATTCTGAACATTGTCGTCACAAAATATTTAATGGTACTTTCATCATCAATGGTGTTGAAATGCAAGACAGCCTTTTTGCATTGATCAAGAAGACTTCTAAGATGAACTCTGAGCGTTTGGTTTCTGCATATAAAGATAATGTTGCCTTTGTATTAGGGCCAAAAGCTGAACAGTTTGCTCCTGCGAACCACGATGTTTCTGATTATTTCCAGATTAAAGAAATGGACGCTATTATTTCTTTAAAAGCGGAAACACATAACTTCCCAACTACTGTTGAACCATTTAATGGTGCTGCAACAGGAACAGGAGGAGAGATTAGAGATAGAATGGCGGGTGGAAAAGGTAGTATTCCTATTGCCGGAACCGCGGTTTATATGACCAGTTACTCTCGCTCTGAGGAGGGTAGAAATTGGGAGCAAGCTACCGAAGCTCGTCCTTGGTTGTATCAAACTCCAGAAGAAATCCTGATTAAAGCTTCCAACGGAGCCAGTGATTTTGGTAATAAGTTTGGTCAGCCACTAATTTGTGGATCTGTATTAACCTTTGAACATTTTGAGCAAGAAAAGAAATATGGTTTCGATAAGGTCATTATGATGGCTGGTGGTATTGGTTATGGAAAACTATCCGATGCTCAAAAAGATATTCCTCAAGAAGGAGATGCCATTGTTATTCTAGGTGGAGATAATTATAGAATTGGAATGGGTGGAGGCGCTGTTTCTTCAGTAGCTACTGGTGAATTCAAAAATAGCATTGAATTAAATGCGGTTCAACGTGCCAATCCAGAAATGCAGAAAAGAGCTTTCAACGCTATTAGAGCTATGGTGGAAGCCGATGTAAATCCAGTTGTTTCTATTCATGATCATGGTGCTGGTGGACATTTAAACTGTTTATCAGAACTTGTAGAAGATAGTGGAGGAATCATTGAAGTAGGCAAACTGCCTGTAGGAGATCCAACCTTATCTGCAAAAGAGATTATTGGTAACGAGTCACAAGAAAGAATGGGGATGGTGATGCATCCTAAAGATATAGAAAAGTTGAGCAAAATTGCTGAACGAGAAAGAAGTCCCATGTATGTGGTTGGAAAAGCAACTAATGACAAGAGATTTGTTTTTGATACTGAAGGTAGAAAGCCTATCAATATGGATTTGGATGATTTCTTCGGAAAACCTCCAAAGACAGTTTTGGAAGATGTAGTTGAGGATTCTAAATTTGAAGCATTAAGCTATGAAGCTTCTAAATTGCAATCTTATGTTGAAGATGTATTACAGTTAGAGGCTGTGGCTTGTAAAGATTGGTTGACAAATAAAGTAGACCGTTCTGTTACTGGAAAAATTGCCAAACAGCAATGCGCTGGTGAATTACAACTTCCTTTAAATAATGTGGGTGTGGTCACCATCGATTATCAAGGAGGAAAAGGAATTGCAACTTCTATAGGACATGCACCTGTTGCAGCTATGGTTGATGCCGAAAGAGGTTCTCAATTGAGTATTGCTGAGGCTTTAACCAATTTAATATGGGCTCCTGTAGAGGAAGGTTTAAAAGGAGTTTCTTTAAGTGCCAACTGGATGTGGCCAGCTAAAAATCCTGGAGAAAATGCTCGTTTATTCTCTGCTGTAAAAGCGGTGAGTGATTTTGCCATTGAATTAGGAGTGAATATTCCAACAGGAAAAGATTCGCTGTCTATGACTCAGAAATATAATGATGGGGTGGTTTATAGTCCTGGAACTGTTATTATCTCTTCGGTGGGTGAAGTGAAAGATGTAAAAAAAGTGGTTGAGCCAGTCCTTAAATTAGACTCATCTAAAAGCTTGTTCTATATCGACTTATCTTCCTATTCAAGAAAACTCGGTGGTTCTTCTTTTGCGCAAATTATTAATAGGGTTGGGGACAATGCTCCAGGCGTGAAAGATGCGGCTTACTTTAAGAAAGCATATAATGTGATTCAAGATTTAATCATGGAGGATGCTATTGTGGCTGGACACGATATTTCTTCCGGTGGATTAATCACTGCTTTATTGGAAATGAATTTCTCTAACACTAATGGAGGTTTAAATATAGATCTTTCTAAATGCAATGAAACAGATATCATCAAATTATTATTTGCTGAAAACCCTTCTATCTTGGTTCAAGCCAATAATAATGAAAGATTTAAAGCTAGATTAGATACTGCTTCTATTAAATATGTAGAAATTGGTCAGCCTATTGAAGCTCGTCAACTAAATATTAAGCATAATAATGAAGAGTATAGTTTTGATATTGATGCTATGCGCGACTTATGGTTCAAGACTTCTTACTTATTAGATCGTCAGCAAAGTGGCAAGGAATTAGCCAAAGAGCGTTTCGAGAATTATAAGTTGAACAAGCTGTCTTATCAGTTCAATGAAACTTTCCAAGGTAGTTTTGAGCAATTCGGATTACAAAGAAGTAGAAAAGAAGCTTCGAAAGCCAAAGCCGCTATTATCCGAGAAAAAGGAGTGAATGGTGATAGAGAAATGGCCTGGTCATTGCATCAAGCTGGTTTCGATGTGAAAGATATTCACATGACCGACTTGATTGCAGGAAGAGAAAATTTAGAGGATGTCCAGATGATAGTATTCGTTGGAGGTTTTTCTAATTCCGATGTGTTGGGTTCTGCAAAAGGATGGGCGGGAGCCTTTAAGTATAACGAGAAAGCCAAGTTAGCATTAGCAAATTTCTATGCACGTAAGGATACTTTGAGTTTGGGTATTTGTAATGGCTGTCAGTTGATGGTTGAGCTAGACTTAGTTTATCCAGAACACGAAGCTCAGCCAAAAATGTTGCATAATGAATCTCGTAAATTTGAATCCGCTTTCTTAAATGTAGATATCCAAGAAAACAATTCAGTGATGCTGAAGTCTCTAGCTGGAACTAAGATGGGAATCTGGGTTGCACATGGGGAAGGTAAATTCCAAATGCCAAAAGCAGAAGGAGAATATATCATTCCGGTTAAATATAGCGGAGTGAATTATCCAGCGAATCCTAACGGTTCTGATTTCAATTCCGCAGCTATTTGTAGCAAAGATGGCCGTCATTTAGCTATGATGCCTCACTTGGAAAGAGCTATTTATCCTTGGCAGTGGGCGCATTATCCAGCAGATAGAACAGATGAAGTTACTCCTTGGTTGGAAGCTTTTGTAAATGCTCGTAAATGGGTGGAAGCTCATTAGAAAGAATATAAATTCTATAAGAAACTGTTCCTTATAAAACGAAAGCCAGATTCAATTGAGTCTGGCTTTTATATTATTTGGTATTAATTTTTTCCCAGTTATTTGCATCGAAAATATTATTCTTAACTTGATAACCATGTTGTATGTTATATTGAGTTTCGGTATCTATTTTCTTATTCCACCAAGATACATAACCAGTAAGTGTTCTATGCTTTGGAGGAGCTCCAATAGTTGGGTTTTCTTCTTCAAACATAATTGAATTAACATCAGCATTACTCATCATTCTCCAGTCTTCTTTTACTTGTCCTTGGCTATTATAGTCCTTAACAAATAGTAGGGCATTCAGCTGAAATAACATATCATAAAGCAATTGGCCTTTATCTTCGTAATTTTTGAATGGATTATCAATATCTAAACCTGGTTTATACTTTTCCCAGGTGGTTCCATGATCTGAGGCAATCACTATTTTTGTGTTATCATAAACATCATTGTCTTTCATCCATTTGATCCAAAGCGCAAATTTTTCGAGAGACCATTGAGCACTTTTAGTAGGAGAAACATCCGAAATTAATACTCCATCATCATCAATATAATTCCAAGGAAAATGTGGGACACTAGAATATATCATAATAAAATTTGGGTTTTCATCCTCTGCTGTTGAAATATAAGGGAGCAAGCGAAGAAAATTATATTTCTTTGCTATCCAAGTGTTTTTTCGTCTTTCATTCAGTGATTCTGTTTCTGAACTCCCTAATTTCATTTGGTTGTAAATTTTTGGTTTAAGGAATAATGGGGCAGAATAAAACAATGCATTTTGGGTAAGGATTTTAAAGCCATTATCAGTTGCTTTAGCAATATTTAGTTCGTTTTTATGTAAATTCCAATGGTCACTCCAAATAGGGAGTTTATGATTGTGGCTAATATCATCCATATTGGTATATGGGAATTTAGTCATAGTAATTTGAAAATCTTTATCATGGGCTTTATGAATAAGATTTTTCATTGCATTGGTAGTTTTAACTCTGTTTGAAGTTAAAGAATCCTGATTTAGTATGTTTGGATAAAATTCAAATCCCCCTAACATTCCTGGTACAGACGTGTTTGTAACTCTAGAGATTGATAGAGTGTTTGGATACCAAACAAAGCCCGAAAAAACATCTTTGTATTCTGGATTGTCTTTTAGGATTTTGTTCATACTCCAACCTTGGAACATATCAGGAAGGATAAAAACGATATTCTTTTCAGTTTTTGAGAAGCGGATGAGATCCTGGTTTGGATCAAATGTTTCTACCATTTCTTGTTTGGAGTTTGTTCTATAAAAACTGTCAGATTGAATTGAAGAGTTTAAGCTTTGACTAATGATTATTATATTAAGGGCTATTAATCCAAATTTCAATAACCTAGATTTTTTTGATAAAAGGATTTTTCTGGAATAATAGACAAGAATAAGAAGAATAAATGCCTCTAAAATATAATAATATGAGGCTGTAGCAAGATTGGCTTCCTTCTCAAATTTATTTATTTGTAAACTTCCTAAATCAATAGGTATTATAGAGGTATTTATGAATGTCGTAATTACAGCAATAAGGACTAATATCAGAATGGACTGCTTAAATCTACTTGGTATCAAGAAATAAATGCTTAAAGCTATAGCTGATGATATTATAAAAATGAGAATATTGTTTTTAATAATATCAATACCAGTGTATTCAAATGCTTCTGGGAATGAAGCTAAACTTAAGATTGGATTCCAGAAAAAAATTAAACCTAGAACATAAAAAATTGAAAGAGAATAGATTTGGAAACTAGTTTGAGTTTTGGCATTCCTACTTTTTGGAACTATTGAATAATAATAAAACATGGTAATAAAAGAAAACAAAAAACCAGGCAAAATTAAATCAGACCAAGAGGAAGGGGTTATTATTAGGTTTAGTTTTGCGATAGAAAAGGAGAATTCTTCACCATTTAATACCGAACTAGAGACTAAAAGCTGATATACCAACAAGCTAATTAGGATAATTTGTGTAGGGATAAAAAGATATTTATTTGTATTTCTTTTTGCTCTTAAAGTATATACATATCCTACGAATTGAGATAGTATTAATACAATAAGAGTGATGATATATAATTCTTTGTTCTCGCCAGAGAAATATAAATTTGCCGCAATGAAGAAATATATGGAAAGAAATAATAATGAATTAAAGTAAAAAGGAGAAACTTTGAAATTGACAATAGCTTCCCTGTTATTTCTAAAAATAATTATAAATAGGAATGCAATAAAAGTTAGAACGAAACTAAAAAAAAATGCAAAACCTAACCTTAGGTAAATATCATCGAAATTATGTTGAAAGGCCCAGATAAACTGTGAAACGAAGGCTATTGTTACTAAGGCAGTAAAAATGATCCTTAGGGAGAAAAGGTTCTCTTTATAATCGGTTTTTATTCGATTTATGGGATAGGTCTTTTTACTTTGAAACACTTCAGGGTTAGTAATGAATAATCGGAAAAAGCTAAAAACATTATTCATAGTCCAATACAGAACTAATCCAGAGGGGAGGTTGAAAAGTAAAACTAAAAATGCAATGGCAAGAACCAACATTTGCTTACGTTCTCCGGAGTCCCCATTTTTAGTGTAAAAGTAAACTGTGATTAGGTTTACTAATGTCATAATGATGGGTAAGATATTAATACTTCCCAAAAAACCATCTGGCTGACTAAGGTTAGGTATAAACCAAAAACTAACTCCATTAAGAGGTTCGAAATTTTCAAGAAATTGATAGGCTGCAATAAAAAAAGGAATCTGTAATAATAGACTTAATATTGGAATTAATGCCTTAAAAGAACTGTAATTATGCTGTCTGTTGATGGTTTTGATATAATAAAATCGTTCTTGTCCTTTATACACTCTTTTGATTTCATCAATAAGAGGTTGCATTTTTTTCTTTACTATATCATCCTTTTTTTTGGATTTTTCAATGTAGATAAAAACCGGCAATAATAGAAGAGATATAGAAAAGCTTAATATGATAATTGATATACCGTAATTTCCGGTTATACTATAACTGAACAATAGAATTTGCTCAATAATATATATAAAAGGTGACATGATTTGCTCAAAAATATTCATTCTTTATTTTATTGCTGGTTCATATTTATTTTCTCTACAATCTCCAAAATCTGATTGGCAGCTGTTTCACCAGCATGGCCAAAATGGTAAACAGATTGGTCTCTTAATTCTTCTAATTGGGTAAGAGGAGGATGGTCAAGTAAATTCCTTACTATGCCACTTATGTTTTTAATGTCGTTTTCATCAAACACTTGACCGGCTTTACTCCTTTCTCTCATTTCCCACATTTCATAATCTAACTCACTCCCTTCAAAACCTTCGATGGATTCAAAGTCGGTTTTTAAAAGCAATACTGGTTTAGAATAAAGAAATATAAAATCCCAAAAGACTCCTGATAAATCGCTGATCATCATATCAGCTTTAAGCATACTTTCTGTTCCGAGGGACTCTCTATCTATGCTAACATGTCTTTCGTTTTTCAATCGCTCCTCTATTTGAGCAATAAGTTTAGGATGGCTCACATAGGTTTGTGGGTGAGGACGTAAAATAATATCGTAGGAATCATCTTTTAATAGGTTCTCAAAGAAATCAAGGCCAAACCTATTGATAATAGAGTATTCTTTCCAGGTTGGTGCAATTAAAACAACGGGTCTTGATTTGTTTGGTTTTGGTAGGCTTTTGATATCTTCTAACATCTTGTCATAGACTGTGAAACCAGTTTCTAGTAGTTGTTTTTTATGGGTGCCTCTTTTTTCTTCTAGCTTTCTTATTCCTTCCATTTGATGAGGACCTGAGCAAAATACAGAATCAAAATAGTCAAATGCAAATTTTCTATAGGTAAATACATCAATTGGAGCATGAACGATGTGTGCGTAATGCTTAACATGCTTAGAGCGGCGTATCATCATCACGTCTAGTTGAGGTGTTGTCATCCCAACAAATTTAGCTTTCAGTTTGTTTAAATAAACCGAAGTCATGGTCAGGTTACCAATATATTTGGTATGCAAAAGAGGGGAATTGTATTTTAATCCAGGGTCGTTTTCATCAGAGCTAATATAGGCGCATTCAATGTCTCTGTTTACAAGGGCTTTAATGATAGGAGAAAAAACATGCCAATATTGTTTTCCCTCGGAATAAAAGATGATGTCAATATGTTCAAAATCATTTGTGTTCACAAAGCCTTTTCCAAGAAATAGATTTTTAACTTTATAGAAAAAGCCACGTAAAGCAAAGCCTAAAGTAGCAGCAATTGCAATAATAATATACAGTAAAGCACTAGTTGAAGCTGGATCAATATATAGTAGAATCCCTATCATTTTTGTTATTTTTTTCTATTTAATTATCGGTTTCTTCTAAGTTGAAACTAATTTTATACTAAACATCATTAATCTTGCTCTAATAGATTAATAAAATTTTGTAGTTCTTTTGATTCTATATTTCGAGGATTGTTTTTCAACCTTTGAATATTCACATTCTCTATTATCAATTCTGGATTAAAACTCTCTATTAATATAGAGATTTTGTTTTCTAGACCAATTGATTTGAAAAAACTGTTTAAATCATTTTTTATTGTGGTTTCGTTTGAACCCAATATGCTTAAAATCTTTTTTAATCGGTTTAATACTTCCTCTTTCCCTCTTTTATCATTGCAATTGGACTGAGATACATAGCAATTGAATTCGAAAAAATAAGCTAAGCTTAAACTAACGGCATGTCCATGAGGGATTCCATAATAACTAGTGAAGGCATAAGATATGGCATGTGGGGCTGTGGTCTTACTGATATTGATGGCCTTCCCAGCCAAAAAGGATGCTTCTAGCATCAGTTCTTTTGCTTTGGCATTATTGTTTACAGCTTTGGGAAGGTTTTTCCATGCAAGTTCAATAGCTTTTAAGGCATATTCTTGGGATTCAGAATTTGAATTGATGCTCCAAATTGACTCAACTGCTTGACAAAAAGCATCTGCGCCAGTACAAGCCGTTAAATATTTATTTGCAGTTAATGAGAAGGAAGAAGACAAATAAGCATAATTGGGGAGCATGGTTTTGCTGGCTACTGAATACTTTTTCTTGTTTACATATAAAACAGAGAATGCTGTAGCTTCTGCCCCTGTTCCAGAAGTGGTAGGAATAGCTAATAGGGGAGTCTTTTGATTATTAATCTTACTATTATTTAAGATAATATCTTCAATACTATGACTTTGGTGGGTAAAAACACTAATTAGTTTTGCCATATCCAAAACACTTCCGCCTCCAATGGCAATGATACAATCGTAAGGCTTTTGCTGAAAATTTTCAATACCTTTTTTTAAATCTTCTATCTGTGGATTATTATCAAAGCCAGAGAAACTATCTGTGATTTGAAATGTATCTTCAATAAATTTCTTAGCTCCAGATTCTGTATAAGATTTGCCTCCTTTTACCAGAAAGATATTCTTGTATTTTTTGACTTTAATAAGTTCCGTTAATTCCGCTCTATTTTCTTTAAATACTATCTGCATGCTATTGAGCTAGATTTTGCATAAAGTTTGTTTTATTGTCAACAGGTTTAATTGTTGGTCGACCAAGATTATCACGTGAACCTGTTTTGGTTAATATTTCAATAAGTGCAGGATAAGAGTTTTCTGTCAACTTTTTCAATGCAAGTTCTAATTCTTGAGCATTTGCTACTTGCACTGCAGATTTATACTTGTTGGCTATGGCAATTTGAGGAATGTCAAGTCCAAATGCAACCGTAGGTTGTCCTCCAACGGACTCATGCGCACCATTATTTATGACTATGTGCAAAAGGTTTTTGGGTGATTGAGCTCCAATAATAGAAAGACCACCCATTTGCATTAATAAAGCGCCATCACCGTCAATGCAGATGATTTTCCTATTGGGTTTGTTCAATGCAATTCCAAGTGCAATTTGACTAGCGTGTCCCATGGAACCTACGGTTAAGAAATCGGCATTATGTTTTTGGTTTTTCTCAACTCTGTATTCGAAAAGTTCTCGTGAAGTTTTGCCGGTTGTAGAAACAATTAGTTCATCGCCGCTCAATTGGTTTACAATGATTTTTATGGCATCCTCACGCAAAAGAGAATAATTAGTTTTTAGTTTATTCTTGATGCTGTATTTTTCGAAAGTTCCTTTTCTTATGATAATAGCGAAAGCAGTGTTGGTCTCATTAATTTTAAGTATTGCTTCTTCTAATTGAATCTGAGCTTTTTGTTCGTCATCATCAAGTATCAGATAAGGAATCTTCATCGCATCCAGCAAATCAGCTGTAACTTTTCCTTGCTTTATATGTTGGGGTTCATCTTTTTTTTCACCGCGCCATCCAATCATCATCAATAAAGGAATTTTGTATACTTCTTCATCAGTAAGGGAGAGAAGTGGGTTGACAGCATTTCCTATACCTGAATTTTGCATATAGACCATGGGTATTTTATTTGTCGCCATGTGATATCCAGCAGCAAGAGCAATTGCATTCCCTTCGTTTGCAGCAATGATGTGGTTTTGTGCAGAAGTATTATCTGTAATATAGGCACATATATCTTTTAATAATGAATCAGGAACTCCTGTAAAAAAGCTTATGTTCTTTTTTATTAGGAAATTATAGAAATGGCTAGGTTTGATCATAAGAATACTATTGGACGAATTAGGAAATTACCGGGTGAATTAAGCTTGTGCATAAAATGCACAAGCTTAATGAAATCTTTTTATTTGATAAGAGTAAGAATCTCTTTAATTGGCATACATCTATCGTTAACTTCGCTGGAGCGCTCGTTTTCTAGGATGGTTTTTGCTACATCAACCATGGCTGGATAAGCGCTACGTAATAAATGATTGGCATAAATGACCACATTAGCACCTGCTTCAATGAGTTCACTTTCGTAAATATGATTATAGCTTGATGGAACAACAATCAATGGTTTCTTATTTTCAAATTGCTTGTACTTCTCACAAAACTCTAAAATCTCATCTGAGCTTTTTTCCTTACTATGAATCATAATACCATCGGCACCAGCTTGAATATAGGCTTTTGCTCTTTTTAAAGCATCCTCCATACCTTGCTTTAAAATAAGGCTTTCAATACGAGCAATAATCATGAAAGTATCAGTAATTTGAGCTTTCTTTCCAGTTTCTATTTTTAGACAGAAATTCTCAATAGAATCTTGTGTTTGAGCAACATCAGTTCCAAATAGAGAGTTTTTCTTTAAGCCTGTTTTATCTTCAATAATGATAGCAGATACCCCAAGACGTTCTAATGTTTTTACTGTGAATAAGAAATGTTCAGGAATACCACCAGTGTCACCATCATAAATAATAGGTTTGGTTGTTACTTCCAAAATATCATTTAAGCTATGTAATCTTGAGGTAACATCAACAGCTTCAATATCTGGCTTTCCTTTTGCTGTTGAATCCGTGAGACTACTTAGCCACATGGCATCAAATTCTTTCTTCTTACCCTCTTTATCAACAGTTAGATTTTCTACAATAAGACCAGTAAGACCATTGTGAGCCTCCATCACTCTTACAATTGGTTTGGCATCAATTAATCGTCTTAATTTTGCCATTCTAATTTGAGGGGTAGTTCCTATTTCTTTTAAACTTTGGTTAAGCTGGGTTGAGGATATTCCTTTGGTGTAAGGTACTTCATGAAGTTTACCACCCCATTCATTAAGAGTTTCAATGACCCTTTGGCGTGTTATTTTTTGAATTCCATCTTTCCAATCATCGCCATGCACTACAAATGCAGGTTTTATCTTCTTTAAATTAACAGAGTAATCTAATTCATGCTGAGGAATAACTTGGCTAACCCCTTTTATACTTTCAATGATTATTTTACGTTGCTCATATTCCAAAGCTGGTAATCTTTTATAGGAGGCTATGGCTTTATCAGTTAATAAACCAATCGTAACTTCTCCTAATTTGGCAGCTTCTTTTATAATGTTCAAATGACCAGGATGAACCATATCTGCACTCATCCCCACATAAACTATATTATTCATATATTATTTTTTTGCAAAAGTAAGCATTTTCAAATGTTATACCTATTAGGAGCTAAAGTTTTATATTCATTCTCTTAATGCCAAAAAATAGATGTTTTATATTTTATAGATGATCCAGAGGAAGTTAGTAATGGAAGTAAAGAATTGGATTACTTACTTTTGTAGAAATATTACAATCATTAGTTGTGTTATAATACTTGTGTTCCGACGGCATTTTAAACCGCTCGTTTTTCCAGATTTTACTCAGTTTTATTAATTCTATTAATCAGGGAATGGTTTCGTTTAAGAGCTAACTAAAGTGTCTTAAGTACTTAGGCTTAGTTTGATATCTGAATGAGCTCTGAGTTTATTAGTGAAAATTGAGCTGGTCTTTTAGTGACTATCTTTTTTGACTTAGTGCTTTTAGATTTAGCTTCATTTATAGCATTAATTCTTTACAAAACTCAAAGTCAATGCTCTGCCTTCAGGATTATAAACTTTCACAAAATACTGGCCTTTTGTCAATTGATTAATTTTAATCATTCCATCAGGAGAGAGTTTTCCTGAATTAAGGATATGCCCTTGTATATCAAAAATCTCATAAGTTGTTTTTTGTGAATGGTAAATATCAGATTCAATAATAATGAATTCTGTACTTGGATTAGGGTAGAGCTTGAAGGTGTTTATTGGGAGTTCATTGGTACTGGTGAGGTATTTATTCCAATATGTAAGACCTTTTGAGGTACTATCCCAAATACTTTCATTTACATTATAGTCAAAGTAAACTCCACTACGAATAATTTGTATTTCTGAGTCGAAATATTCTTCTTCTGTCTTATAATCTGGAACCCAATATTGATTTGTTGAATCTCTTCGCTCCTTTATAAAGAATATTTTTCTATTTTGGTTGTCATATTCTGTTCTTTCTGCTTCTTTAGGTAACCAAAACGAATCTGCAATGTCCCATGTGTATATACTATAGCTTAATAATAAATCATTATCATATTCCCAATTCCATTTAGTCCTATTTCTGAAACTGTTTATATCAGCATAAAAAGAGCTTTTAACCTTTTCGATCATTTGATGATTGTTATTAAAAATGTATTCCCATTTTTGAGATCTTACCCAAACGGTGTCAGCAATATCGTTAAAGCTCAACTCCATTAAAATGTTACCTAAACTATCATTAACATAGTCTGTTTTTTCTTTGAATTTCCAATATCCACTTGACCTCCATTGTATCCAAGTTGTTGAATTTAAAAACCCAAAATCATCATAAGTGTTTATAATAGAATCTAAATGAATCCAATTGTTGTCGGTAAAGTAATAATGGTTGTATCCAATTTCTTCATTATTATCATTATACATATAATTTGCTTTATACTTTTTAAGCCAAAAATTGTTGTCATCCCTAAAATATCTCTCGAACAAAAATTTGTGGCCTTCAGAATTATAATACCAGTATGATTTTACTATAGTATCTAAATATTCCATAGAATAGGATACGAGTCGCTGATTAATTATATCATCATAATTATGACCTTTTCCTCTAAAATTCCATTCTTCGTTTTCATTGTTTCTAAAATATCTCTCAGTATAGTTTTCAGTATTTGACATATAAGATACTGTTTTTTCCCCATACCATGAATTATTATAAAACTCTTCATTGATTTCAGAAACAAGACCGTTTTCATCATTAATGTAGGTGTATCTTGAATAAGGTGTAGTTAATCCAGTTTCTTGATAAATACTAAATAAAGACTTCGTATATACATTTCTATTATTGATATCAGGGTACTCCCAAGTATGTTTAATCTTTATAAAATATTCCTCGAGTTGTGAATCGTAACCTAGCTCTTCAAATACCAATGGAAGACCTGTTAAAGTTCTGTCAGCTATTCTTGTTATTCTGCTTGGTCTCCAAATGAGTTCGGGTGAACTTAAATAATTGTAAGCAGAATCCAATAACCAATCTAATTCTTGTAGTGGAAAATACTCGATCTCATCAATAGTAAAGAATTTCGGAATTTCGCTTTCTTTTTGCGTTTTAGTATTTTGAGACTGCAGATATGTTATAGATATACTAAATAACAATAAAAAAGAGATAATATATTTCATAATAAACGTATTTATAGACAAACAAATATAATATTTGTTCAATCAGATGTCAATTTTGAATGAAAATAAATTTACAAAAAGTGATTAAAACAATGCATTTTGCATTTACTTTGCAGCATGGAACCAGTGGAACAAATTATAGATATCATCACGGTTGTAGGGGTGTTTGCCTTTGCTATTTCAGGTGCTTTGACGGCGATGGAGAAGAAACTCGATTTATTTGGCGTTTTTATTATTGCCTTTGCAACTGCTGTGGGTGGAGGATCGCTTCGTGATGTAATTATTGCCAATCGTTCTGTGTTTTGGCTTACAGAACCCATCTATACTTATATCATTATTGGAGGTACTATTTTTTCTATTTTATTTAGGAAGAAACTGGGCTACCTTCGTACTACATTATCCTTATTTGATACTATTGGATTGGCTTTATACACCATTATTGGAGTAAAGATTGGAATACAAAATGATTTGTCAGGTGTGAGTTGTATTGCTCTTGGTACAATAACTGGTGCTTTTGGTGGAGTTATTCGTGATATTTTAGTGAATGACGTACCCATGATATTTCAAAAAGAAGTCTATGCCACTATTAGTATTTTTGGAGGTAGTTTGTATTTTGTCCTCCATAACTTAGGTATGAATGGTTTATGGGTGGAATTATTAGCTATTTTTATTATCATTATACTGAGATCTATTGTGGTTCACTTTGAAATAAAACTGCCAACAATTTACTCTAAGCGCTAGTTTTGACTCGTATTACTCATTTATCATTAATTATATCTTAAAGAATGCTTAATTATTGAATTTCCATCCTCAGGAAACCTGCTAGCTGGAAAGAATTTGTAATTTTACACTTTCAAATTAAAGCAAATATAATGATTCAAAGAATAAAGATTTTAATTCTATTAGTTTTTATGGCTCAGTTTTCATGGGCTCAAACTACTCAAACTGCTAAGACTACTCAAGCCAAAGCATATTTAAAAGGAGATTATAAAAAAGAAGCTGTTGGACAAACCTATACTACTAATAATCAACACCAGGTAGAAGTGATTCCCGCTGTAGTAAATCCAAATGCGGAAATTAAAAACATCATCTTATTAATAGGAGATGGAATGGGTGTGAGTGAAGTATTTGCTGGATTAAGCGCAAATAATGATCAATTATATATTGAATATGCCAATAGATTAGGTTTGCAAAAAACAAAGAGCAAAAATAAATATAAGACAGACTCAGCTGCCGGAGGAACTTCAATGGCCTGTGGAATAAAAACCAATAATGGTTTTATTGGCATGGATGCAGATAGTAATGCAGTAGAAAGCATTTTAGAAATAGCTTCACAACATGGCAAAGCAACAGGATTGGTTGCTGCAGCAAAAATCACCCATGCTACACCTGCTTCTTTTGTAGCACATGTTCCGAGTCGAAAACTATATGAAGAGATTGCCGAATTCTTTATTTCCGACCACTTAGATGTATTTATCGGAGGAGGTCTTGATGATTTTAATAAGAGAGAAGATACCAGGACTTTACTTCCAGATTTAGAAGCTAAAGGTTTTCAGTTAGCCAAAACAGAGCAAGAGTTGGACAAGATTAAAGGAGGTAAAATTGCTGGATTATTAAGCAGTGGCCACATTGATAAATATCCAGCACGTGGCGAGTTTTTGCCAAACTCTACTAATAAAGCCATTGAAATTCTTTCAAAAGATGAGGATGGGTTCTTCTTAATGGTAGAAGGATCTCAGATTGATTGGGGAGGACATGATAATAGCGTAGGCTATGTGGTAGAAGAAATGTTGGATTTTGACAGAACGGTTGGAGAGGCTTTAAAGTTTGCAGCAAAAGATGGCCATACTTTAGTCATCATCACTGCCGACCATGAAACTGGTGGAATGAGTGTACATGATGCAGATCCAGAAAAAGGAAAGGTAGAAGGACGATTCACCACAGGCAGTCACTCCAGCGTTATGGTTCCTGTTTTTGCCTATGGCCCGGGAGCAGATGCCTTTATGGGTATTTATGAAAATACAGAAATTTTTCGCAAAATGATGGAAGCTTTTAAATTTGAAACAACCAGTAACCAGTAACCAGTAACCAGTAACCAGTAACCAGTAACCAGTAACCAG
>NZ_JABKCA010000062.1 GCF_013166655.1 Lentimicrobium sp. L6 | reverse complement strand
TTATTAAATAAAAAAAGCAAGTGGGGCATCATCTTGGCGGAAGAACCCCACTGCATGAGTTAAATAAACATCAACCCTTTAAAAATGCAAAACTATGAAAAAGAAATTGATTTTTCTTGCAGCATTATCTATGCTGTTTTTAACAACTTTAAAAGCCCAGTATCTTGGGCAGGTCCAATTTACCAATGCAGATGTTGCTATTGAGCAAAAAGACGGATGGCATATCGCCACTATGGCAGGATGCCAAATGGAAAGTAAAGAGGGGAAGCCCTATTTGCCAGTGAAGTATTTACAAATTGCCATACCTGCGAATAAAGTGGTAAGAGGCATTGAAATTATAAGTGTTCAGCAGTAAGAGCTTTCAGGTACTTATCAAATTCAACCTACTCAGAAGGAACAAGTGCCTGGTTTTGATGCCCCAGCATTTGTAGGTCCTTTAGCGGGTATCTATAATGTAAATGCAAAATATCCTAACGAAGTTTTAAGCCATACCAGTTCTGGTTTTCAGAGTGGAGTTCAAATGGCAGCTTTAGTTTATTATCCATTGCAATATAATCCTATAACGGACAAGCTTTATCTTACAACCCAATTGGAGTATCGTATTATTTTTTCTGATGCGGCTCATCAGCCCATATCACCACGCCGTATGAGTCAGCAAAATTATGATAAAAGCAAAGATTACCTTAAAACCCAAGTTGAAAACCCAATAGATATTGATATTTATTTTCAATTGGAAAAGAACGATCCTGTATTGTCATCTCCTTTTATGCCCGATGAATTTCCAAACTTTAATGGACAGGCTGTAGAATATATCATTATTACAAATGAAGCTTTGGCGGATGGTTTTCAGGAAATAGCCGATTGGAAAACGAAAAAAGGAGTCCCCGCTTTAGTAAAAACGGTAGAGTGGATATATGCTAATTATGATGGAGTAGATAAGCCCGAGAAAGTTCGGAATTTTATAATTGATGCCTACCAGAATTGGGGAACCCAATATTTTATGCTGGGAGGCGATAGTGATGTGGTGCCAGTTAGGTATGCTTGGATGAGCCCTTTTAATAGTGCCTTAGATTCTAGAGGCCCCTTTGTAGCTGCCGATATGTATTATGCCTGTCTCGATGGTAATTGGAATGCCGATGGCGATGCTACTTTTGGCGAAGCCAACTGGAATAGGGAAAATGATGGGACTTTTGAACAAGGTGATGATGATGCAGATTTAGATCAGGTAGATCGCTTGCCCGATGTGTATATAGGGCGTATTCCGGTAGAGGATTATATGGAAAACCAAGAGTATGTGGAATTAGAAAACTTTAAAACCAAGTTTTTTGAGTATATAAAAACTTCGCAGGGTAATGAAAATAATGTATTGCTTTTTTCCTCGATGGGAAGTATAAATCATTTACAGCCAGCATTTCCTTCGACAGTTAATTTTACTACACGATATAATACTAATAATTATGATAATATGGATGTTCTTGCCGAATTTAATGGCAGTGGGTCAAATAATACCAATTATCATATAATAAGTGGTCTGGGGCATGGTGGTCCTACCTCATTTGCTGCTGCTGATGGATCCTTAAATCGTGCCCATATGGATGCTTTAACCAATACTGATAGGGGTATGATTTTCTGTATGAATCATTGTTCTACAATGCCATGGGATAAGAACACTGTTACTGAGCATTTTTTGACTGCTGAAAATGGAGGTATAGCTGTAACTGCAAATACTGAGATAAATTGGTCTGATATGGTTAGTTCTCATACAAAACCATTTTTGCAAAATCTTTATGATGTTGACAATATAATTGGAACGTCATTTAATTCCGTAAAATCTATATTTTTTAGTTCTAGTTATAAAGATAACAGAAGAAGAATACAGTTTTTCGATTTTCATTTAGCCGCAGATCCAGAAATGCCAGTTTGGACTGATAGTCCCGATTTGCAAAACCCATTGGTATTAACTACACCTACTAGTGTAGAAACTGGAGAACAAGTCATTAATATCAGCATTGGTCAGCTAGCAACGGGAGTAGAGGCTGTACTTTGTTTATATAAAGAAGACGAAGTATATAGTCGTGAAAATATAGTTGGTACAGGGAGTAATATTAGTGTAAATATTAATTGCACACCCAATACCACAGGAATTTTATATGCTACACTCACTGCTAAAAATTGCCTGCCGGTTGAAAAACAAATACAAGTAACTAGTAATAATGGTATTCATCTTTTTGTTACAGATCTCTCTATTAATGGGGATGAAAATATCGATGCTGGTGAAACTATCAACTTAGGTATTGAGCTAAGTAATTCCGGACAAAGTTATTCCAGTAGTATTCAAGCTACAATAAGCACTGCAGATGCTTTCATAAATATTCAAACTGATCAATCTTCTTATAGTAATATTGGTGGTGGACAGAGTGCATGGGGGCAGAGTAATTTTGTTTTTACTGTGGATAATGATATTACCGAAAATCAGAATGCACAATTTCTTATCACTATTACTGACAATAGTGGGGATACTTATACTGATAATGTATATTTGGAAGTTAGGGCACCAAAACTGTTGCAAGGTAATAGAATAATTACTTATACCACAAATGGAAATGGCACCGTTGAATCTGGTGAAAATGTAAAATTCAACATGGAATTATTGAATAATAGCACGTCCTTATTGCAGAATGTAACGGCAGTATTAACATCAGCTTCACCTTATGTAAGTAATATAATGCAGAATCAAGGTAATTATGGTAATATTAGTTCTTATGATAATCAAACAAATACAAATGATTACTACTTTACAGTTGCCAATAATTATCCTGGTGAACCAGAACCTTTGATTTTTAGTCTAGAGGTTACCAATAATTTCGGACAACAATGGACATTAGATTTTGATCTTCTTGATAAGCCAAACATAGATAATATCAATATAGGCTTTAAAGGAAAGACAACAAGTATAGACTTGTTTTGGACTTCCTATGAAAATATTTTAGGCTATAATATATATAGAAGTGATACACCAAATGGTCAATTTGTAAAATTGAATACTTTTGGTATACTATCTTCTGCTTTATTTGAGGATATAGGTTTGCAAGAGCTTACATCATATTATTATAAAGTATCAGCAATATCTTTGACTGGTAATGAAAGTGAGTTGTCAGATGCACAACAAGCCTGGACTTCTTTAGCGAGTCACCCAGATTGGTTCCCAATTACAGTTTCAAATGAAGAGCATGGAAAAACACTATGGGGTTCTCCTAATATAGTTGATTTGGAAAATGATGGTGAGCAGGAGATTTTTATTAACACAGGTAAAGGTGAAGATGGGTTTAATATCGGAGCTATATTTGGCTTTAGAGAGGATGGAGAAGAGCTTTACGATATTGATGATAACCCAACATCGGTAAGTGGTTTTGCCAATATCGGTATCAGTATGACCAGTACCCCTGCTCTGGGCGATATTGATAACGATGGTGTAATGGAAGTGGTTTCTGCCACCCGAATGGGAGATCCTGAATCTGATGCAACTAAATACAGGGTCTATGCTTATAAAAATCAGGATATAATTGCCCCCTTTGGGAAACCCGATTTAATGTGGGAAAAACAAATTAATTATAAAAACTTTAATGGTGTAGTCTTAGCCGATTTGGATGGCAATAGTACACTTGAAATTATCATCCCAAACCAAAAAGGAGCATACCTAGAGGTTCTTGATTGCAATGGTAATAATTACATTAATCCAATATATACAGGGGATAATTCTTCAAATAATGATGGAGTAAGTATGCCTGTTGCTGTTGATTTGGATAATGATGGAAGCAAAGAAATTGTAATTGGGCTCAAGGGAGGAATCTATATTTATAATCATGATGGGTCCGATTTTGTTGCCAATACTAATCCAGTATATACAGATGCAGGGCGAATGGATTGCCCAGTTATAGCTGCTGATATTGATGGTGATGGGGAATTCGAGATTATATTTATGTCAATAAAAAATTATGTTGGTTACGTTTATGCATTAGAAGCGAATGGTAATTTGGTTTCTGGTTGGGATAATCATGATCATAATATTCCATTAAGTATATCTTATGGAAACTTCTATCAACTACCTTATTTTACTTATGCGGATGTAAATATGGATGGTATTTTTGAAATACTAATTGCAGATAATGAAAGATTGTTAGTATGGAATCAAACAGGTGGTGAAGTTTTAGATAAAGTTCTTCCTACAGGTTTTTTAGGTAGGTGTTTGCAACCTTTAGTTGCAGATATTGATGGGATAGATGATGAATGTGAAATCATATTAACATCAAATTATGGTGAAATATATGCATTTAAGTATAATGGGGATCCAGTAGTTGGTTGGCCTTTGTATTTGAGTGATAATACGGCCTCTATACCTTTAATTGCGGATATAAATGGAAATGGGAAAAATGAAATAATTGCTAGTTCTTATTCAGATATTTTTATATGGGATACAGAAGGAAGTGCAGCAATGAACGAATGGGGAAGATTCCGATTGAACTCATATAATAATGCGGTTTATGATAAATCATGTTCCTATAATCCCATTCCAATGGAAATTAGTGGAAATGCCAGCTGGAATACTGAACGAGTTATTGATAGTGATGTTATTATTAATTCAGGAACATTAACCATTAATGCCAATGTTAAACTGGCTTCTTTATCGAAGATTATTGTAAAACCTGGAGCTCAATTAATTGTAAATAATGCCAAATTAAGTAATAATTGTGCAGAGAAATGGCAGGGAATACAAGTCTGGGGGCAAAAAGATCAACCACAAGAATCCCAATATCAGGGTAAGGTTGTATTACAAAATGCAACAATTGAAAATGCCCATGAAGCTGTTAGCCTTTGGAAATCGGGTGATTACTCTAGCTCTGGAGGAATGATAACTGCTACAAATACTACATTTAAAAATAATAGGCGATCAGTATGTTTTATGTCTTACAAAAATATTCATCCTGTTTTTGGTATAGAAAGTAATTATGCTGCTAGTTTCCGACAGTGTGAATTTATAGCAGATAATGATTATATATTGGATAATCCTTTCCATACTTTCCTTTCGATGTGGGAAGTTAGGGGTGTTCAAGTAAAGGGGTGTAAGTTTATTAATAATGCGGCATTTGATGGTCATGCTCTTTATACTTTAAATGCAGGTTATCGTTTAGATGGCTTTTGTGATGGAGCGACTGGCCCTGATGGCTGTTTGCCTCAACACTGGGACAAGAATGAATTTTTAGGTTTCGAAAAAGCTATTGAATCTTCAAATTCCAATCAATTGCAATATGCTATAAATATTGAAAGTTCTTTATTTGATGCTAATGATTATGGCATTTATTTTACAGGGATCACCAATGGAGCTACTGTTCTTTTCAATGAATTCTATGTTGGTTTTGATGGCAATAGCTTTGAAAAGGGAATATGTAACTATGCTAGTGGTAGAGGTATTCAATTAAATGAATGTTTTAATTTCACTGTTGAGGAAAACAAATTCTTTGAATCACAAAGTAATCCATCGGGTAATGATGTGGTTGGGGTTTTGGTTAATAACTGTGCTTCTGAATATGAAGAGATTTATAAAAATGAGTTTACTGGTTTAACGGTGGGTAATCAGGCGGAAGGAGTTAATCAGCTTTGGAAATCAAAAGAGGTGAATTTTGGTTTAACTTATAATTGTAATATAAATCAGAATAATACCATAGACTTTTATGTAGCTCCTGATGCTAGCATTCGAAGCTTAATCGGAAGTGCCAATATGCCGGCAGGTAATACTTTTTCTTCTACAAACCCTCAGTTTAAAAATGATGGTTTATCAAGTATCGATTATTATTACAATATGAATGAACCAGATGAAGTATTAACCTATGTTTCAAATGGAGGATGGGGTTCCATTACGGCTATACCTATTAGTAGTACTAACTTGTGCCCTTCAAATTATGGAACAGGTGGTGGTACCCCAATCGAATCAAAAATGGTTTTGACAGATACAGAAGTATCTCAACAAGAAGAAGTGTTTTATACCAATCATCAGGATTTTGAGGCCGTAAGTAGTTTATTGAATCAATTGAAGGATGGTGGAAGTACAGAAACAACTAGTTTGACTATTGCTGCAGCACTACCTCAAGATACATGGGAGTTAAGAGCCAATTTATTAGGGATGTCTCCATATTTGTCAGAAGATATATTGAAAGAAGCTTCTGATAGAACTGATGTATTACCAGAGAGTGTATTATTTGAGATATTATCAGCAAATCCAGATGAGTTACGCAATAAGAATTTGATGGATCATTTGGAAAATAAAGAACAACCTTTACCTGATTATATGATAAATGTGCTTAAGCAAATATCAACAGGAATGAGTGCCAAGACAGCCTTGGTTAGTCAGCAAAGTATGCATGCTGATTTAAAAGATAAAGCGGCCCAAGCTATTGTAAAATCAATTATTAATAAAGAAGAATATAATGTAGTAGAATTGAGAAATTGGTTGGGGAATCTTCAAAAACTAGAATCAGATAAACAAATTGTAGGCACTTATCTTTATGAAGAAGATTATACATCTGCAACTAGTTTGTTAAATATGATACCAAGCTTGTATGAACTTGAAGGTGATGATTTGCAGTCGTTTAATGACTTTAAGGGCTTGATGAATATTCAAATTGGTTTAGGTCAACAGGGAAAGAATATTTTTAATCTTTCAAATGCTGATAAAGCACAATTATCAGACTATGCAAACTACAGTACTGGTTCTGCTAAGTATGGAGCTCAAAGTATTTTAAGCTTTGTATATGGTGACGAATTTTGTGATTGTGTTTCTCCGGTTGGAAAATCAGATAAGGGAACTGAGAGTTTTAGTTATACGGAAAATGACATAGCTTCCGCTATTGGCTTAAGTGTAGTTGTAAAACCAAATCCAGCAAATGTTTATGCTTCATTTGATTATGAACTTCCAATAGGATATGAAAAGGCAAATATTTCTATTATAAATACGGAAGGAGAAGTTGTTTACCAAGATAAATTAACTGGTTCAATTGGTCAATTAACTTTGGATGTAAGTAATTATAAAAGTGGTGCTTATTTGTATAAAATACAAGTAGGGAAGTACACTTATACAGAAACATTAATTGTTCAATAAATATATAGGGAACTTATCTAAAAGCAAGGTAGATTTAATCTACCTTGCTTTTTTATTTATACCTCACAAGAATCACCCATACAATTTGGCTTTTCTTCTGGTTGCTTCAAGAGTTTTAAGTAAAGAGCTAAATAGTAGAGTTTGCAACCAATACATATCCCAAATGCCATTTCAGTAAAGATGAGAACCAAACATATAACACATAATACGCAAACTGGAATAAAATAACTTACATCATTTTGTAAGAAAAGGGAAAGGATAAAAATGGTGGAGGCTAGTGTTAATCCTAAACTCCAGGCAAAACGCTTTTGTACTGCACCAATATAAATTGGCGTTTGTTTTCTTACAAATAATCTAGCCAAAAACATGGTGGGTGCAAACCTCGGGTTGATAAATATCCCGATAATGAAATTTAACATTAAAAACCCAGAAACATAGCTTGCAACAACATAGTTGTATCGGAAATAAACTTGATTAAAAGCTACCAAACCCAATAAAAACATTATACCTGCACTGGCTCTAAGGTTTCTTTCTTCTAATACTTTAAAGGATTTGCCTTCTATGGTTTTTCCAAAATTAAAAATTGACATATTAAATTCTTTTTGGTTTAAATTAAATTGGTTAATATTTTTTTATATCGAATTAAATCGTTGCTAATTTGAGGTGCTTTTTTCACATCGAAACAAGCAAATCCTGGTAATATTTCGAATCCACAGAATTTGTAAACAGATGTGATTCCAATAAGCGCTTCATCTAAACTTTTTCCTTGAAATAGATATTGTTCTGTATCATCAAAAGCAATTTGAGGAGCGTTCCAAGTGGAAGACAGTAGAAATTGTTTGTGATGATCTGTTCCTCCTGTTCCGTATTGTTGATTGTGGTGACGAGAACGGCCATCGCTGATCACGATATTTCGTCGTTCAATCAACTTGTTAAATACTTCGTCTATATACTTTTTATAAGTCCATGGCCCAGCAAACCAATACACTGGAGTTTGAGTGATGATGAGGTTGGCCCACTCGTGCTTCTCTGCTTCTTCTTCAATGTCATAGCCAGTATCAATGGTTGTAATTTTCACTTTATGATTAGCCTCCTTAAAAATAGTGGTGGCAAATTCTACTAAATGTTGGTTTAGTTCTCCTTCAGAACTTTTATAATACTGATGTGCATTGATGATCAGTATGTTTTTTTTCTTTTTCATAGCGTGTGAGACTGTATTTTGCAAAATTAGTAATCGTGTGATTCGCTGGTGTTAATGGAATGTTATTGATTTTACGAGTATTGTATAATTTGTTAAGTTGATTTGGTTGGAGGTTTTAGAGGTTTATTAAATTGCTATGGGTTTCAACCCATTGCAATAAAAAAGCCGCCCCCAGAAGAGGACAGCTGACAAAAGGGTATGATACAGATGTTGTTTCTTTTTTAAAAACCTTTATGTTGATTATCAATTAAAAGAGGAGGTTGTATTGATAATGCAATATCTTCCCATGGAACTAACTTAAAGTTTTGTGTATTAGTTTTTCCATTGGATTTGTTCTCGCCATCTTGAGCTATAAAGAAGCCATTCGGATATTCATTCCCCATATTAAGGTTTATCACATCAATGCCATCTGTTTCGCAGGTTCCATCTATGGTTTTACCTTCTCCTATTCTAAAACTTCCTATATACTTGTGTGGGCTCTTTCTTGTAAAAATGGCATAAGAATTATTTCCTTGGCTAGATGCTAATAAGTAACCCTCACCATTTTTTGCAAAATAGATACTAAGACCTTCCACATCAGCCATTATTTCTTTTCCAATAGTGGCATCACAAACCAATTCTTTTTTAGAGTTTCTATTGCGCAGATTTAATTTCCAAATTCCAAAATCTTCCTCTCCAATAAATAGGGTTCCATTTTCATGGTCGGCGACTAAACCTTCGCATTGGTTTTCAAATTTATAGTTTCTGATATTTTTGTATCTGATACTTTGTCCATCAAAGTAAAGCAGGTTTTGTTCCAATAATCCGTCTTTTCCAATGGAGATACTGAAGATTTCTTGAGTGTCCGGATTCTTGTAGAAGCAAAAACCATATATTTCTTCTGAAAGACTTGGTATTTTGAGGAGGGCAAGTGAATCAACTGATGAGTTTTGTTTGTTGTATCGATAAATGGATACCGTATTGTCTGTTCTGTTAGAACCTCCAATAATATCAATTTGATCATTACCTATGTTTAGCTGATATTGCACATCACAATTGTTGATCTTACCCACCGCTTTAAATGAAAGTAAATCGCCATGTAAATTATAAACCCCTAATCCTTTTTGTTTATCTGTTGCAATAATGGTGCTTTTACTTGCATCCTTTTTATTATACCATATGGCAGGGTCATCTGCTGCATCTCCTTTAGAGCTTACAGATGTGGTTTGTGAACTTGCAAAAACATCGGGAAATTCGTCATCGAAATTATTTTTACAGCCACAGCTGATCAGATTTATGCTTAATAGAACCACCATAGAGTATTTTAATAGGTTTAATTTTTTTTTCATTTCTAAATTTTTAAAAAAAGGCCAGCCACACAACTGACCTTTTTGATAAACTCAATCTACTCATTATCTAAAAACATGTCGAATTTAATACCTGCAGTTATTCTGGTATTATAATATTCGGCTTGCATCATTCTGTCTACATGGCCTTGATAATATCTTAAAGGCTGGTTTGTTAGATTACTAGCATCAATAAATATTTTCCAATGTTTAGCAAAGGCATAGTAGCTATTTATATCTAAGTAAAAAACTTGGTCATACCATTTGTCATAAAACTCTGTTTCACCAATCCCTTCTGAATCTCTGAAAGCACTAGCCCAATTGGCTGATACCCTAATGCTAAATCCTTTGTGTTCCCAAGAAATAGATGCGTTTAAATTGTTTTCTGGAGTTCCAGGTAATGAAAGTTTTTCATCTTCTCTACCTTCTATCTCAAAGTTCTTTACTTCTGAATAAATATAGGTGTAGTTGGCATAAACTCCAATTCCTTTAAGAGCACCAGGTAAAAAATCTAGTTGTCTTTGGAATGCTATTTCGGCCCCAAAAATGGTTGCATCACCACCATTTACTGTGTTGGAATATTTATCCCAAGTATGACCTTCAAATTCATAATCTCTTAATTCAGTTTCAATAATGAAATCACTAATGCTTTTGTAAAACAATCCTCCAGAAAGTAAACCAATGCTTTTGAAGTAATTCTCATACATTAAGTCTAGGTTGTTAGAAGTTGTAGGATTAAGAGAAGGGTTACCAATCTTGATTTCATTGTCTTCCATATAAACTTCTCTATAAGGAACCAAATCGTAGTAGTTTGGTCGTGCTAGAGTTGAAGTGTATGCAAAACGAATGATTTGATTATCGTCAAGAAAATATTTTAATTGTAAGTTAGGCAGAACATTGGTATAGCTATCTGTAGCTTTAGGAGTTTGGGTAAGTTCATCTTCATCGGCATCATAGCTATAACCTTGCGATTCTAAAGAGGTATTCTCTATACGAAGCCCAACTGTTGCCTTTAATTTTCTCCCTAAGTTTTGCTTGAGCATGATATAAGCCGAAGTAATGTCTTCTGTGGCATTATAATTCCCAGCTAATTCTTCATTCACTTTGGACTTGTCAAAATAATCGAGGTTACCAAGGTTTTGGTTTCCTAAGAATTCGTTGTCAACAAAGTGCCCCGCTTGGTAATCTCCGGCTAAGAAATTGTCTTTGGTTTTGTCAATAAGGTTTTGCTGTGCTAAGGCGTTAAAAGAATCTTCATCGAGTGGTTCATATTCGTAGAAGTTATTGTCTCTTTGCTTTTCTTTACCACGGTATTTGGCTCCAACTTTAATTCTGTTTTCGAAGTCTCCTGTCATTAAAGGAATTTCAAGATTTAACTTGGCTTTTAAATCTATTTCATCGGTATATTGGTTTTCCTCTGTTAGCTCTTTTAAGCCATAGTTTGCATTAAAATCGGCATATTCTGGGTCAACCATAAAACTAGGTTTGTTTGGGTCAGTGAAGTTGGGTATTACTTCTACATCTTCTGCATTATAAGAAATATATCTTTCGTTTGGTCTTTCTTCGGAGGCTTTGGCATAAGAAGTAGACCAGTCTAATTTAATATTACCTAACAAGTGTTCACCTTTTAGTTTCCCGGTCATGGTTCTTTGGTCTTCTAAACGAGCTGATTTATTATCGTTGGAACCACCTTTGGTCTGACGACTAATTTCAGTATACCATTTGCCATCCTCTTCATTATACTCTATGTCTTTATATCTTCTACGAAATCTGTTTTCCCAATCGTTTCTGTGATTATAAATACCGCTTAAAGTAATGGTGTGTTTTTCGTTAATCTTATAGTCGAAGGCTAGTGAAGCACTTTTTCTAATTCTCTGTACTTCATATTGACGAACTTGAAAATCGGTGGTATAAACATTGCCATTATCATCCATTTCCCATTCAGCTTCTATATTATCTGAACCAAGTGGATTGTCATAATAGGAACCACTAAATACAACACCTAATTTGTCTTTTGCAAATCTTGTGGCAACAATAGCGGAGGCTGTTAATGTAGGTTTGTTTGAGATAATATTATAACCAGATCCTAAAGTAGCAGAGAATCTTGTGGAGGAAGGAGCAGAACGAGTAACTAAGTTAATCGAGCCTCCAATAGCATCAGCATCCATATCTGAGGATAGGGTTTTAGTGACCTCAATGGTTTGAATCATGTCAGAAGGAATTAAATCTAACTGTACTGCTCTGATATCACCTTCTGCTGATGGCATTCTATCACCATTAATGGTTACAGAGTTTAATCTTGGTTCTGTTCCTCTCACATGGCCAAAACGCGCTTCTCCTTGGTCATATTGCACATTAATACCAGGAATTCTTTTGATGGCATCCCCAATATTTGCATCTGGGAATTTACCAACTTGATCGCTGGCAACGATATTGGTCACATTATCGTTGCTTTTTTGTTGGTTTAGAGCTTTAGCCTGACCTTGTAGCTGATATCCAATTTCAACTTCATTTAATAATAAACCAGGAGTTAGTTTGAAGTTTACTTCTGAATTCTCACTTACTTTAATTTCAACTTCTTTTGTTTCGGAACCATAACCAATATAGCTCACAGTAATAATTTGCTTACCAACAGGAACTTGCACTAAAGTGTAGAAACCATTTACATCGGATACGGTTCCTATTTCAAGAGCTTCAATATTTATGTTAGCACCAGGAAGTGGTAGTTTGTCATCATCAAGGATACGGCCTGTAATGACAGAAGTGGATTGGGCGTTAATAATAAAACTGAGGGATAATAACATTAATAAAAAGCTGATTTTCTTCATTTTGATTTGATTTTAGTTTGGTGCGAAATTAGATTTACTGCTTGCAAATCGTGTTTTTTTGCTTTTATGATAATGTTAGTTTGACGTTAATATGGGTGTAAAATCTCATTCTGTTTAAATGAAATTAACAGACTATTCATGCTTATTCTTCTAATTATTTTTTTTAAAAAAATGAGAAAAAATTATAATAAAGAGAATATGCTCATTATATTTGCAAAATGAAATGTGACCAGACTCCCAATTTATATTTATGATTGTCAGCCTTCTTGCATAGAGAAATGAGATTTATAATTTAAAAAATAAATGATGAAAAAAACTGATGTTTTAATTATTGGTAGTAGTGCTGCTGGATTGGTGGCTGCAACTACAGGTAAGAGAGTTCATCCTAATAAGGATTTTACAGTAGTAACAAAAGCTCCTCAAACTCTTATCCCTTGTGGTATTCCTTATGTGTTTGGAACCGTTGGAACCACAGATAAAGATATATTGCCAGCTGAGATGATGTTTGAGAAAACAGGAGTTGATACTATTCATGATGAAATTATAGAAATAGATAGAGAAAAGAAGACTGCTATTTTGAAATCTGGTGAAGAAATTCAGTATGATAAATTAGTGATTGGCACAGGTTCTAACCCTTTAAAGCCAAAATGGTTAAAGGGAGTGGATTTAAAAGGTGTTTTCGCAGTTCCAAAGGATAAAGTGTATTTAGACGAAATGCAGACTAAGCTCAATGATGCCAAGAAGATTGTTACCATTGGGGCAGGATTTATAGGCGTAGAAATTTCAGATGAGTTGGTTAAAGCTGGTAAGGAAGTGGTTTTGATAGAGAGACTTCCTCATATCTTGGGATTGGCATTTGATAAAGATATCTCTATGCGGGCCACTGAGATTATCGAAAAAAGAGGAGTTAAATTAGAAACAAATTGCACTGTTAAGGAATTGATTGGAACTGATAAAGTGGAAGCTGTTTTGTTAGAGGATGGCAGAAGAATAGAAGCCGATGCTGTTATTCTTAGTTTGGGCTATACTCCTAACTCCAAGTTGGCGGCTGAATCTGGTCTAGCAGTTAATAAGCAAGGATTTATTTCAGTTGACGAGTATATGCGCACCGAAGATTCAGATGTATTTGCGGTAGGTGATTGTGCTGAGAAAAGAGATTTCATCACTCGTAAACCTAGTCAGGTGATGTTGGCTTCCACTGCTTGTGCCGAAGCTCGAATTGCCGGAATGAACCTATTCAAGCTGTCTGCCATTAAAACATTCAGTGGGACAATTTCTATTTTTTCAACAGCTCTTGGAGAACATGGTTTTGGAGTAGCTGGTTTAACAGAGAGAGTTGCAGAGGCAGAAAACTTCGATTTTGTTACTGGAGTATTCGATGGCATAGATCGGCATCCTGGCTCTTTACCTGATACGCATAAGCAGTATGTTAAATTGGTAGTTGGAAGAGAATCTGGAGTGATATTAGGAGGAGAAGTGGCAGGGGGCTTATCTGTTGGCGATTTAATAAATACCATAGGTTTTATCATTCAAAATAGGATGACTCTTAATGGTATTTTAACTGCTCAGGTGGGAACTCATCCTCTTATGACTGCATCTCCAGCTGGTTATCCTTTAATAAAGGCGGCGGAAAACGCTTATTCCAATATTTTAGCCGTAAATAAACAATAGATGATAATCATCAATAATAAGTAATTTTATTTGTTTCAGCCTCCTCAATTTACGAGGGGGCTTTTTTTATCCAGCATGACTAATTCGTTTGATCAGTTCTGTGTTTAGAATTTTAATTTTCTTGCCTTGTACTTCTATCAATTGGTCTTCAGTAAAGCCATGGAATAGTTTTGTTACAGTTTCTCTTGTAGCTCCAATATATTCTCCAAATTCAGTTCTTGTTAGAGGGAAATCAAACTCAATTCTATTAAATATATTCTCAGAAAAATACAAGAGCCCATCAGCAAATTTTGCATGACTTTGTTTCTGCATTTTGTTGACGCACTTTTGATAGTGGTTTACAGTTTCTCTACTTAAGGTTTTAATGAGTTCTAGCGCGAAAGCCCCATTTATCTCAATTAATTGTTGATAGCCTTTGTATTCAATGAAACAGGAAAACACTTCAGAAAGTGCTGATACAGAGTAGCTATGAGTTTTATTTGCAAAAACATCTGGAATTCCAACAAAGATTGGACCTTTATCTATTTTTAAAATTTCATCTTTTCCTAGTGGGCCTTTGATGTGAAGTTTCACTATCCCTGATTTGACAAAAATGATATTTTGAGTAAATAGACCCTGTTTTATGATATGTTCTCCTTTTTGAAAAACAACTTCGGTACTGGTGCTACATAATAAGTCTAATTCATTTTCATTGAGGTTGAAAATTGGACTGGATTTCACAGCACAGTCTTTGCAAGTATTATGTTTTATCAGTTGACTCATGGTATTAGTATGTATATATACAAAGGTAGCATTTCAATCTACGAAATACCATAAGTAAATGAGATATAGACTTCATTTTATTAGTAATGTTATCACACTTTGGGTTAATTGATGCACGGGCGATTTGTTAGGTATTATAAGTAATTATTAGGTTTTTTGTAATACGAAATTTAAAAATGAGAAATCATGAAAACACAGAAGAATTTAAGATTATGTGGGTCGTTTTGTATGGCTATTTTACTTGGGGTTATCGCTTTTAATTTCATTGGATTATTTTTGGGAATTCTATATTTAACTTTACTATAATTAGTGCTTGCCAGAAAACGCCTATTTCTTCGTTACTCTTGTTTTGAAAATTGTTATTTACAAATGTAAACGCCTGATATTCAAAGCTGCGAAAGTCTCGAACTTGACGCCTTCTGACTAAGCACTCCAAAAATCAGTAGTTTTCTTGCTGACACTAATTAGGGTGTTCATATAACTTCGCAGTATAAGTGCCTGCTGCACTTTATCATTGGAGTTATAAAAGTGGTAATCCTTTAAAAGTTTAATGAGAACGTTATGGTATCAATGGATTTCCAACTTGTAAATAGTATATTTACTGGCACAAAAAAAGAGCTTATTCAATTTGAATAAGCTCTTTCTATTCCTATATAAATAGATTAGAGTGTCCTAGCAGTTTGAACAATTTCATATCCTTCAACAATATCACCTACTTTGATATCATTGAATTTCTCAATATTCAATCCGCATTCGTAGCCACTAACTACTTCTTTTACATCATCTTTGAAACGTTTCAATGAGCCTAGTTTTCCTGTATAGATAACCACACCATCTCGGATGAGTCTAATTGGGGTATTTCTGGTGATTTTACCATCTAATACTTTACAACCAGCAATAGTTCCTACTTTCGTAATAACAAATACTTCTCGTACTTCTACGTTGGCTACTATCTTTTCTTCCTCTTGTGGAGCAAGCATACCTTCTAGAGCTAATTTAAGCTCTTCGATAGCTTGGTAGATAATAGAGTATTGTTTAATTTGAATGCCTTCAGTATCTGCTAACTTACGAGCTTGCATGTTAGGTCTAACTTGGAAACCAACGATAATCGCATCAGAAGCAGAAGCTAATAATACATCAGATTCGCTAATTTGTCCAACAGACTTATGAATCACATTCAATTGAACTTCGCTTGTAGAAAGCTTGATTAATGAATCGGAAAGTGCTTCCACTGAACCATCCACATCGGCCTTAACAATAACATTCAATTCTTTGAAATCACCAATGGCCAATCTACGACCAATTTCATCCAAGGTAATATGTTTCTGAGTACGGATACTTTGTTCTCTTTGTAATTGCTCACGTTTAGTAGCAATTACTTTAACTTCACGCTCATCAGCTAATACGATAATATTGTCACCAGCCTGAGGTGCATTGTTTAAACCAAGCATCAATACTGGTGTTGCAGGTCCAGCTTCTTTAATGTTTTGATTGTATTCATTAAACATAGCTTTTACTTTACCATAACTACTTCCGGCGAGTACCATGTCTCCAACGCGAAGGGTACCATCTTGAACCAAGATTTTGGTCACATATCCACGACCTTTATCTAGAGATGCTTCAATTACACTACCTACGGCTTTACGTTTAGGAGTAGCTTTTAATTCTAGCATGTCAGCTTCTAATAATACTTTTTCTAGTAAGTCTTCAACACCATCACCTTTTAAGGCTGATATCTCTTGACTTTGGAATTTACCTCCCCAGTCTTCTACTAAGATATTCATCTGTGATAATTCATTTTTCACTTGGTCAGCATTGGCGCCAGGCTTATCCATTTTATTGATGGCAAAAACGATTGGAATTCCAGCAGCTTGAGCGTGGTTGATGGCTTCTTTGGTTTGAGGCATCACACGGTCATCAGCAGCAATTACGATAATTGCAATATCGGTAACTTTAGCACCACGAGCACGCATCGCTGTAAAAGCTTCGTGACCAGGTGTATCAAGGAAAGTAACACTTCTGCCATCTTTTGTAATAACTTCGTAAGCACCAATGTGCTGAGTAATACCTCCAGCTTCACCTGCTACAACGTTAGCAGAACGAACGTAATCCAATAATTTTGTTTTACCATGGTCAACGTGGCCCATTACAGTTACAATTGGAGCTCTATCTTCTAAATCATCTTCACTAAAGTCTTCTTCATCTGTTTTAATAGATTCACTGGCTTCAACACCCACGAATTCTACTTGAAAACCAAATTCTTCGGCAACTAATAAAAGAGTCTCTGCATCTAAACGTTGATTGATGGAAACGAAAAGACCAATACCCATACAGGTAGCAATAATCTTGGTAACAGGAACATCAATCATATTAGAAAGGTCATTGGCAGTAACGTACTCAGCAACTTTAATTACTTTTAGTTCTTCAATTTCCTTCTGCATTTCTTCTTCTGCAAGCTTATGAACGTGGTCTCTCTTATTTCTTCTATGCTTTGAAGCTTTAGATTTCCCAGCTGGTGCTAAACGTGCTAAAGTATCTTTTATTTGTTTGCGGATTTCTTCTTCTGTAGGTTCTACCTTTTTAACAAGAGGAGTTCTTGTATTTGGTTTCTTACCTTTTCTACGGTTACTCTGAGCATTGCGATCTCCAGGTTTTTGACCTTGTCCACCACCTTGACCAGCTTGTCCAGGTCTGTTTCCAGCACCAGTACCTTGTTTAGCTGTAGTTGAATTTGGATCAACAGGCTTTTTGATTCTGGTACGCTTTTTCTTCTTTCTATTTTTAGAATCTGAAGAAGATGCTTCAGGTAGCTTTTTCTTTTCTCTTTTAGGCTCTAATACGATGGTTCGTAATACTTTTGGGCCTGTAAGTTTCTCAGCTTTAGCTCTAATAGTTTCAATCTCTGGCGCCTCAGGTTTGGCTGAGGCTTGAGCCTTCACTTTTTCTGCTTCAACAGCTTTGGCTTCGTCTTCTTTGGCTTTAATGGCTTTGCTATGTGCAATAGCCTTTTCAGTGGACTGCTTTCTCTGTTCACCTTTGTTTGCCTTTTCTTGACGTTTTTCTTCTTTTGACTTTGGTTTTGGTCTAGTAGACCAATTGGTATTGTCCAAATCAATTTTGTCGACAACCTTAGGATGATGTCCGCCTTGATCTGATTCTACAGGAGTTGGTTTTGGTTCATTCAGAACTGTTTTCTCAGCCACTACAGGTTTTTCTTCTTTTATAATAGGCACGTCGGCTTTTGGGCTTATGGCTTTCGGAGCTTTATCCTCAACAGGAGTAGTACTTTCTTTTATTTCTTCCGCTTTTGGTGGTACGGTTTTTTCTTTTACTTGTTGAACTGGCTCTTCTTTTACCTTTTCAACAACTGGAGTTTCAATAACAGGAGCAGGATTTTCCTCTACTTTTGGAGTTTCCACTACGGGAATTTCCTCAGCCACAACAGGTTTTGCCTTTGGAGCTTCTTCTTGTTTAGTTGGTATTGGCTCAACAATCTCCTCGGGAGTATTTTTCTTTGGGCTTGGAGTACTCTTTGTAGAGGATCCTTTTAATGAATTATCATGAATAATGAAATCATTACCAGAAGATTCTTCCTCTACTTCTACTTCTTCAACTTCTGTTTGGTTTAAAGAAACAGGAGTACGATCGGTAGCAAGGACTCTCTCGTGAGCTTTTTCTTTAACATCCTTTTCCGATTGATACTCTGCCACCAACAAAGATACCATATCAGGAGTTAATTTACTGTTTGGACTGAAGTCGTCTTTAAAGCCTTTTTTATTGAGAAAATCTGTGATAGTGTTTACACCTACATTGAATTCTCTTGCAGCTTTTGTCAACCTCATAGGTTTATTGCTTTTTGCCATATTATCCTTAATCTGTTATTCTCTCTTTTTATCTTTTTTTTATCAAATATACTATTCAATAAAAGACTTAATCAAATTCTAATCTTAATATACGTACTACTTCATTTATGGTTTCTTCTTCTAAGTCGGTTCTGTTAACTAACTCTTCAGCTGGAATAGCTAAAACTGATTTAGCAGTATCGCACCCTATAGATACCAATTCTTTGATAATCCATTCATCGATTTCATCACTGAATTCTGTTAATGCAACATCCTCTAAATCGGTGTCTGTATCACGATAAACATCAATTTCGTATCCTGTAAGGCGACCAGCAAGTTTAATATTGAAACCACCTTTACCAATAGCAAGTGATACTTGATCTGGTTTTAAGAACACATCTGCTTTATTGTTCTCCTCGTCTATATTTATGGATGTGATTTTCGCAGGGCTTAAAGCACGCTGAATATACAAGCTTGTATTGTTTGTATAATTAATCACGTCTATATTTTCATTTTTTAATTCTCTAACAATTCCGTGAATTCTACTCCCTTTCATACCGACACAAGCTCCAACAGGATCTATTCTGTCATCATAACTTTCAACTGATATCTTGGCTCTTTCTCCAGGAACACGAACAATATTTTTAATGGTAATAAGACCATCATAAACCTCTGGTACTTCTTGTTCAAATAAACGCTCTAAGAATACTGGAGATGTACGAGAAAGAATAATCACGGGAGTATTGTTTTTTAAGTCAACTTTACTCACAACCGCACGTATGACATCCCCTTTTCTATAATAATCACTAGGGATTTGTTCTGATTTTGGTAGAATCAACTCATAATATTCATCATCAAGGATGAGGACTTCTCTTTTCCAGACCTGATAAACTTCACCACTGATGATTTCTCCAATTTTTTCAGAGTATTTTTTGTAGACATTGTCTTTTTCAAGTTCTTGAATTTTGGTAGCTAAGTTTTGACGAATGGTCAAAATTTCACGACGACCAAAATTTTCCATAAACATAGGCTCGGATACTTCTTCACCTACTTCGTAATCTGGTTCTATCTTGATTGCATCGGAATATGAGATCTCAAGATTGTCATCTTCAACTTCACCATCCTCAACGATATCACGGTTTCGCCAAATTTCAAGGTCTCCCTTGTCAATATTAACAATGATATCAAAATTTTCATCGGTACCAAATCGCTTGATAAGCATGTGTCTGAAAACATCTTCCAAGATACGCATCATGGTTTCTCGATCGATATTCTTAAATTCCTTAAATTCCTGAAAGGTAGAGATTAAACTCATTTTTCCTTCTTGATTTGCCATTTTGTATATAGATTAAAAAACAACTTCTATTTTTGATTCTTGAATAGAGTTAAACTCTATTATTAAAGGTTCTTCTTCGTGATAAGGTTTTCTTGAACCTTTTTTTGCATTAGGGTTTTTCTTCAATGGAGTCCCTAATATACCATCTTCTTTCACTTCTTCTACACGTATCAATATCTGTGAGCCGTCAGTTAATTTTATTTTTAAAAGTTGGCCCACATGTTTCAAGTATTGACGTTTTTTGCGAAGAGGAAGATCTAAGCCTGCTGAAGATACATTCAGAAAAAAATCTTCTTCTTCTCGATCCAAATTAGACTCTATTTGACGACTCAACTCCACGCAATGATCAATTCCTACCCTTGTGTCGCTATCAATAAAAACCTCTATATGATTGGCTTCATTGATGTTGAGTTCTACCAAAAAACGATCTGTTCCTGATAATCCTTCTTCAATTAATGCCTCTATTTTCTTTTTTCCTATCATATTTTTCTTTAAACAGATTATAACAAAAGGGGACTGCTGTCCCCTCCATCTGTCCATCTAATGCTTTTAAATGCTTAAAATTCAAGCGTTTAAACTCTCTCCAAAGAGGGAGGGTGCTGTTTAATTGATGAAAAGACTATTTTCTCCATTTAAAAAGCGGTGCAAAAATACGATTTATTTTGACATCTTTAAAGCTTTCTGAGGAATTCTTTTTTTGAATAATTATCTGAGTTTGAAAAGATTTCTTTTTGCTTTCACTTGAATTTTTAAATTTGCAGCACTAAAATAGATTTATGTTGACAATTCAAGATTACCAAGAGATTATTAAACTAAAGATTGCTGAGCAGAAATTTGATCATGCTCCTGTCGAATTATACGAACCCATTACTTATACTATGAGTTTGGGAGGTAAGAGGTTGCGTCCTACTTTAACGATTATGACTTGCGATATTTTCGGTGGAAAAATAGAGGAGTCTGTTAATGCGGCTTTAGGTTTGGAGACGTTTCATAATTTCACTTTATTGCATGATGATATTATGGACAAGGCCCCAATAAGACGAGGAGAGCCTACCGTATACAAAAAATGGGACGCTAATCGGGCTATTTTGAGTGGTGATACCATGATGGTGCTAGCATATGATTATTTGCTTAGCTCTCCCAAGGATTTGTTGTTTGACCTTTTTACAGTGTTTAATAAGGTTGGAAAAGAGGTATGTGAAGGCCAGCAATACGATATGAATTTTGAGACAGCCGAGCATGTAAGTATTGAAGAATATCTGGAGATGATTAAGTTAAAGACCGCTGTTCTGATTGGTGGAAGTATGCATGTCGGAGCGATTATTGCTCGCGCCAGTGCTGATCAATGTAAGTTGACCTATAATTTTGGTGAAAATATTGGTATGGCTTTTCAGTTGCAAGATGATTTGTTGGATGCTTTTGGTGATACTTCTGTTTTTGGAAAGCAAACTGGTGGTGATATTAGAACCAATAAGAAAACCTATCTTTATTTAAAAGCTTTGGAACTGGCTGATGAAATTGATAAAAAAAGGTTAGTGGAGTTGTATACGATACAGGATGAGGGTAATGATGAAAAAGTGACAGAGGTATTAAACCTTTTTAATAAATATGAAATCAGCCAATTAACACGTCAATTAATGGAGGAGTTCTATTCTAAAGCCATGTTGCAACTCCATGCTATCCATCTTCCAAAAGATAAAGAAATGGTTCTTGTTTCTGTGGCAGATAACTTAATGAAAAGAGACAGTTAGGTCTACTTTGAAATTTCTCTTCTGGTTCATGTGATTTTGGTATTAATTATTTAATTAGTTTTATCTTTGAAGCTTAATGATGAATAGATATCGATTTGTTTCTATAATAAACAATATGAATATGAGGCTTAAAAAACATTTTCTGCTAGTGCTTACTTTTGTGGTCATTGTTTTTTTTGGTTGTCATTTAGATAACAACACCAAGACCTATTTTTATCATATAAAAGGAGACCTTTTAAATTATCAGTCTGATAGTATTTATCTATTTAAGGCAGGGAATTACTTAGGATATACCTATGAAAGAATAGGGGCTAAAAAGATAGAAGATGGACAGTTTCGATTTGATGGTGAGTTTAATCATGCCGAAATGTATTTTATAGGGACGAATAATCAACCAACGCTGCCATTTTATATTAGTACAGATAAAATCTTCATTGAAGGAGACCTTGATAATCCCAAAGAGCTTAAAATTATTGATGCCAGGATGAATGTGCAGTTGCGAGAGTTTGAAACTAGATTGAGCCTAGCGAAAAATAGTCAACAAGAATTAGAAATGATTGATGCTTTTATACAAAGTGAACCTAACTCTCCTCTTAACCCATATTTGATTTTAAATTATCGTTACCACATAGGAAATTTTGAAGAACTAAATCATCTATATAATTTAATGGATTTGAGTTTGCGATTCCATCCATACTCTGTGAAGATAAAATCCCAAATGAAAGTGTTGGAATTGGTTCAGCAAGGTCGATTAGCTCCTGAAATCATTAGTAAAGATAGTGCTGGTATAGAGAGAAGGCTATCTTCTTTGAGAGGCTCTTATGTCTTGGTTAAATTTTGGGCTTCTTGGTGCGAATTATGTAAGCAAGAAATTCCTGCTTTAGTAAAATTACATCAAGAGTTGAGCTTGAAAAATGCAAAATTCGAAATTTTAGGTGTAGCAGCTGAGTTTGATAAGTCAAGATGGCTTTCTGCAATTAATGAAGATAATCTACCTTGGATAAATGTTTCATTGGTCTCGGGTTTTGAAGATAATGCTTTCATAGATTATGGTGTTAAAAGCATTCCAGCCTCTCTTTTAATTAACCCAGAAGGACGAATTGTCGCCAGAGGACTCAAAGGAGAAGAGCTTAGAGATAAATTACTTGAAGTTCTTAAGAACTAAATGAAACAAACCTTGTTTTAAGGTTGTATATTACTAGAAATATTTATTTTTGAGGACTGATTAACTATTCACTGTAGTTTAAAGCATCTTAATCTCAGTCAGAATAGGTTTTTATAGTACACTTAAGCTATTTTAGTTTGATATTACGAAATTTGCTTTGTTTTGGATAAAAGTTGTTTTTAAGATTTTTTTTAGAATATGAATAGGTATTTGATTTTACAAAACCCAGGGCATAATAGGGTTTATTATAATCTGTCAGGGGAATTGGCTTTGGCAGAATTAAAGATAGCAACAAGAAGATTAGAAGCAACTTGCGAAGAAATAGATATAGTAAATATCAAAGGTATTCGCTATATTTCTTTCACTACCAAAGATGAAATCACAGACTACGATTTACAGGTTTTATCAAGGCTTTCCTTTGTGTTTGCTATCTTTAAAGACCATGATAAAGAAAGTGATTGTTTGATACCCATTTCCAAATATGAATTTGAATATGTAGACCAGAAAATCAGTTCTCTATTGAAGTATCCTGGCAAAACTAATGAGCTATTCACTAAGATGATGATAAATGTGGCTTTGCTATCCAGTGATTTTGATTACCGAGATCAAATTAGATTGCTCGATCCCGTTGCAGGTAGGGGAACGACTCTTTTTGAAGCTGTAGTTTATAATTTTGAGCCTATGGGAATAGAAATCGACTCGAAATCAACACATGCCTGTGAAGTGTTTTTTAAGAAGTTTTTAGAGGAGGAAAAGTATAAACATCAGTCTAATAGCAGAAGGATTTACGGTAAAAATAAATCCGAAGCTATTATGGTTCGTGAGTTTGAGTATGCAAAGAGTAAGCAAGAGTTTAAAGAGAAGTCCTCTAGACGAAAGTTGGGAATAGTAAATGGACGGTCTCAGGATGCAGCTAAATACTTTAAAAAAGAAAGCTTCCATGTTATTGTAGGTGACTTGCCTTATGGAATAGCTCATGGAAATGCTGTTGCTCAGAAATCAAACTCCATCACACGAAATCCATATCAATTATTAATCCAATGTTTACCTGGATGGAGTCAGATTCTTAAGCCAGGAGGAACCATTGTTTTGGCCTGGAATTCATTTGTAGTTTCTAAACATAAGCTTTCGGAAGTTTTTGTGGAGAATGGTTTTGAAGTGTTAAATGATGAACCCAATCTTCAGTTTGAACACATGGTGGATAAATCCATAAAGAGAGATATTATTATTGCTAAGAAACCAAGAGTTTCTACTTAGTTAACTCCCTTTATACTTCTTCCACCAAACTACCAATCCACTAATAAGAATAAATATGGTTGCGAAACCAACTATAGGTACAATAAGGATATAGCCTATTCCAAAGATAAAGCTAAAGTAGCGTGCAGTATGAATTTCCAAGGCCAAATTCCATAAAGAGATGGGTGATTCTTTAATAATCTGAGGCATTTCTGGAGTTTGCCATTCAGGATTGATTCCTTTAATTCCGAAATCGTAATCCGTATAAAAGGCTTCACCTTGGGTATTTACCACCCAGCCACTAATACTGCTGTTTTCTATTGGAGGCCCCATGGTTTGTACCGGAACATAAGGCCTTTGGTGTTGGAAATCGTTGAGGATTCCTCTTCTTGGATTCCACTCAAATAAACCGGCAAAACTTCCTACTAAATAGGTGTCTGTTGATATTCTCTCAAAAACAGTAACTCCCATGATGCTAATGGGAACCTGAAACTCAAAGGCCATAGGCGCCAACTCCATTTCCTTGTCCAGCTCAAAGGCTCTTTCATCTGTTAATAGGATATAGACTCCTCTTTCTTCATTATAATCGATAGCTCTGAGTTTATCAAACCAAGCATTAGAAGTGGCCAATGAGGTATATGGAATTTTGCCCACTTTGGAGGAGGCTATAAATATTAATCCGGGTGGACGGAGGAAAATCCCTGTAATGGTGGTAATCAATAAAAAGAAGATAAACCAGTAGCCGAGTTTATTATGCCAGCGGATATTCCACTTATGAAACCCTTTGAGTTGCTCGATAGATTCCCCTTGTTGGTGTTTCTTTTTAATTCTTCGTGGCATAAAGAAGTAAATGACCCCACCAAGGCTCAATAATATAAAAACCACACCCAAAAGGTCGACGAGTAATTTCCCCCAATGACCATAAATTTCACCAGAGTGAATAAACCATAGGGTTTTAAATAGTCCAATTTTATTATCATATCCAGCTGGATTTTGTAATTGGATTTTTTCAAATTTTAATTGCTCAGGATTATCTATGCCTTTAAATAAGAAGCTACGACTCAGAAAGATAATTTCACCATTTCTTTCGGTGATGTCCACAAATCTTTCATCTTCAATTTCAATGGGTATTTTCTTCCATTCTTTTACTCCATTATTCCATGAGTAAGCTCCCCTGAGGCTGGCCAAATATAAATTCCCTTTATGCGATTTATAGATTTTAAAAACCTTTCTATTGTCCATGCCTTCAGGTAATCCTTCAGCAAAGCTTCTCAAATTGTTCAAGTCCCCATTGGCCAACCAAAGGCCCATATTCCCATAAAGAAGGATGCTGTCGGTGCCTATTTGTTCGCTTCCACGTAAAGCTCCTAAATTCCAATTTTTATAGGTATAGCTTTTGGGCATGAGTTTTCTACTCACATCAACACCAGAAAGTAAATCTCTATGGTTTAAAACAATGCCAGAAAGGGAGTATATGATAAGGAAAAGGGCGAATATCAGCCCTAGCCATTTATGATATTTCTTGAAGAATTTAAACATGATGATGATTTGTGGTTGCAAAAGTAAACTTATTGGTATTTAAATACCAATTATATTGTGTGTTTAATAGTTTCTTTGTGAAACTTCGTTTGGACAAATGCATACTTATTTTATGTCCACGAATTATCACAAATTACAATCAGTGAAAATTAGTGGAATCAGTGGACAGACATACTTTTTCTTGTTTTCTGCACTTATATAGGATGGGAATCGCAATCGCCACAAATTCAATGAAATAAGATTATTTAGACTTGGGTTTGGATGCCCCAGACTTATATTTGTTTGAATATTTTTTCAGGCCCTTTTTCGAAAAAGGACAGCAAAAACAGCCGCTGTATCAGAAAGTCTACTCGACAAATGGTTTTCGGAAAAACAATAAACTCCTCCTTATAGTGACATCCTATGGAGTGTCACTAACGAGCGTCAAACAGTATTATTTTTGTTTCCTACAATCCATTTGCTCCGTTTAACGACTTCCTGATAAGGCGGAGTAGACTTCCTGCGGAAGTCTTTATAAATTTTGCGTGGTTTAATTCAGGAGCCCTCATCGATTTCGAGTTCACAACAAAATATACTCAAATAAAACTTCTTCATTATATAAGCTTGAACTAATAACATTAGCGGTAATATATTTTCGAAGACAGAGGGCAGGCTGTTCCCAAACTTAGGCCGGCTCATGCGGTGAATTATAGAATATTTGATTTGTCAGCAAAGGGCCTTGGCTTTTAAAGTAATGACATCGAATAAATTTGAAATAGAAACTACTACCTAAAAATCAGATAATAGGTAGGATTATTTGGTCATTAGTTTTCTACTTTGGTAGACAAATCAATATTTTATAAGAGGTGGGGTGGCAATTGTTTGGGATGGCTTTTTGCTTCCTTTTTTCCACAAAAAAGGATGATTAGTGTTTTTTACAAAAAAAATAGTAAATCAACCGACGAGAACAAATCAGGTGAAATGGGATATTTGATATTAAAGGAACTAAGTTGAGCCTACCAGCACATAATATTAAGAATAGGCATCTTTGTTATGACTTTATCATACTTTAAATAGATTTTGCCTAGCACATCAAAATAGGATTTAGTCATGAAACTTTGTGAATTCCATCGTGGAGCTTAGTGCTAAAGCTTAGGATTTGATAGTTAAGTATAAGAAATGAAGTTTATCTTTGTTCATTGTAAACAGAAATTGTATGAGTGAAACTAAATCATCAAAGAAAAAAGTAATAGTTATAGGAGCGGCAATTGCCGATATCACTGGGTTTTCTTCAAAGCCTTTGATTGAGAATGATTCCAATCCTGGGGAGATTAAGTTTTCCAGCGGTGGAGTTGGAAGAAATATTGCTGAGAATCTGGCAAGACTAGATTGTCATGTTGAACTCATCACAGCTTTTGGGAACGATGTTTATGCCCTTGGATTAAAGTCTCATTGTCAAGAAACAGGAATTCAAATTGACAATAGTTTGTTCTCATCAGAATCCTCTACTGCTATATACTTGTCGATAAACAATCCCGATGGTAATATGGCCATGGCGATTTCTGACACTGAAATTATTGACGAATTAAGTCCAGAGTTTATGGCTTCAAAGAAATCAATAATCGAAGATGCTGATTGCATCGTTTTAGATACCAATTTGTCTGAGGAAACATTGAAGTATATTGCTGAGAATTTTTCACAGATTCCCATCTTCTTAGATTTAGTTTCTACTTCAAAAGCAAAAAAGGCAAAATCGATATTGAACTATTTCCATACCATCAAGCCCAATTTAATAGAAGCTGAGCACTTATCGGGAATAAAATTTGAGGAGGCCAAGGATTTAGATTTGATGCTAAAAGATTTTGTTAGTACTGGAATACAACAGGTCTTTATTTCAAAAGGAGAGGAAGGATGTTTTTATGGGAATACTGAGAAGAGTGGAGTTTTTAGGAGCAAGATAAGTAAAGTGGTGAATAGTTCAGGGGCAGGAGATGCGTTTATGGCGGGATTGGTTTTTGCCCATTTATATGATTACGATTTGGAAGAATCGGCTACCTTTGCCACCGCTTTGTCGCTAGCTGCTTTACAAAGTGAAGAAGCAGTGAATCCTCAATTAAATTTAGAACTGGCAAATCACATTAGACAAGAATTATGATTGAACAATATTTAGATATTCATCCAGAAATTGCAGAAGCAATAAAAAATAACAAGCCTGTTGTAGCTTTAGAATCCACTATTATATCACATGGAATGCCTTATCCTCAAAATGTAGAAACTGCTCGTAGGGTTGAATCTATCATTAGAGAAAGAGGAGCATTTCCAGCTACCATTTGTATTATCGATGGCCGATTAAAAGTTGGTTTATCCGAAGAAGAATTGGAGTTTTTAGGAACGGCCAAAGATGTGGCAAAAGTGAGTCGCCGAGATTTACCATTTATTGTGGCAAAAAAGCTAAACGGAGCTACCACTGTGGCTACCACTATGATTATTGCTGAAATGGCTGGAATCGAAGTATTCGTAACTGGAGGAATTGGAGGAGTGCATAGGGGAGCAGAAGAGAATTTTGATATTTCTGCCGACTTAACCGAGCTTTCTCAAACCAATGTAGCTGTGGTTTGTGCGGGAGCCAAATCCATTTTAGATTTAGGGCTAACACTAGAATATTTAGAAACCCAAGGAGTCCCAGTTATTGGTTATCAAACCGATGAATTGCCTGCTTTTTATACCCGTCAGAGTGGTTTTGATTTATTACATCGTTCCGATTCGGCTAAAGAATTGGCAAGCATTGTCAATACCAAATTTGCCTTGAATCTTCAAGGTGGAGTGGTGATAGCAAATCCAATTCCAGAAGAGTATGCCATGGATTATAACCTGATTACTGAAGCCATCGAAACTGCATTACAAGAAGCTGATAAGCAAAATGTAAAAGGTAAAGACATTACTCCATTCTTATTGTCTTATATCAAAGAAATCACCAAAGGAAAAAGCCTAGAATCTAATATTCAGCTGGTTTATAATAATGCTCGATTGGGTGCTGATTTGGCTGTTGAGATGAAGAAGTAGATTTTATATGGAACTGGATAGGTAAAGGGAAGCCTTAGAGAAAGGGAATCATTCACCTTCGTGAAGGCTTCCCTTTCTTATCTTTATTAAAGAAATTACCAAAGGAAAAAGTCTAGAATCCAATTCGTATTCAATTCCTGGTGCCTTCGTGTCTTGGTGGCGAATTTGTTATTTTTTTTAACCCTTTCAACAATACCTCCAATTCAGCAACCTGAGCCCCTAAATCATCAATTACAGCCTTTATAGTAGCTTCTTGTGTTAAATCAGCTCCAGCTATTTTTAGTTGTTCTACCGGATAATTATTTCCACCCGATTTGAGGAGGTTTAGATAATTCTCCAGACTAGATTTATCGCCTTTGGCTAATCCTTGTTTTACCTGTTGATATAAACTAGCAGAAGCAGCAAAGCTGGTGGCGTATTGGTAAACATAGAAAGGAGAGCGATAGAAGTGAGGGATGCGAGCCCAGAAAATATTCTTTTGGTCACGGGTAAAAACTTCAGTTCCATAATACTTCTCATCTAAAGTCTCGCAAAGCTTAGTAAGGCTATCGGCTGTCATGGCTTGGTTGTTTTCTATCATCTGATGGGCTTGCCATTCAAAATCAGCAAACATAGTTTGGATAAAGAAAGTACCAATGATATTTTCTATGCTTTGTTGTAGTAAAGCTGCTTTCTCCAAAGGATCGGTGCTGCGTTCCAGCATTAAATCCAAGAGGAGTCTTTCGTTGAAAGTACTGGCTACTTCGGCTACAAAAATGGTGTATTCATGAATATTGAAAGGCTGGTTTTCTTCTGAGAGCATGGTGTGTAGGCTATGGCCCAGTTCGTGAGCCAAGGTAAATACATGATCTTGGGTTCCATTATAATTCATCAGAATAAATGGATGAACGCCATAAACTCCCATACTATAAGCTCCGGATGACTTTCCTTCGTTCTCGTAAACATCTATCCACCCGTTTTCTAAAGCCTTATTAAACTTATTTTCATAATCTACTCCCAATGGTTTAACCGACTCTAAAACTAGTTTCTTGGCCTCCTCAAAATCGTATTTTTTATCGTGCTCCACTAGAGTTAAACGAGAATCATAGGCGTGATAGTCACCCAATAAATCCATATGCTCTGCACGTAGCTTGTGATATTTCTGTAATGCTTGAGTGTTTTCTCCAACCGTTTTTACCAGGTTAGCATAAACTTCCAAAGGAATATTATTGCTATCCAATTTGGCTTCTAAACTACTCTTGAATTTACGGCTTCGGGCAAAAGCCACATCTTTATCGCAAATGCCTTTATAAATAGCAGCAATGGTATTTTTGATATCGCTATACAAAGGATAGAAATTCTCGGCTGCCAACTTTCTGTCTTCTCGAACTCTAGAAGTATTTAATATTTCCGAATAGTTTCCATGAGTAAGCTTGGTCTTTTCTCCATTTTTTAATTCTATTTCGGGGAATTTCACATCGGCAGTGGTGAGCATGGTATAGGTATTGGCTGCTGTTCCTGATGGACTAGAAAAATAGGAGAGGAGCTTTTCCATTTCTTCGGAAAGGATATGGGCTTTTCTTCGGTAGGTTTTCTCTAAATTGAACCTGTAGACTTGTAGTGTTTCGTTCTCGTCCAGCCATTTTTTACACTCCTCCTCTGGAATCTCCATAATTTCTGGAGTTACCCAAGAGGTAGCGGTATTGAAATCAGCAAGGAACATGCTTACTTCTTGCATTTTCCCCAAGACCTCATTATTGCTATTGTCGGTGCTTTTTTGCAAAGCAGGATAAGCATAAACTTTATAGAGGATTTTTTCAATTTCATCCATCAATACAAAAGCGCTTAGTAAAGAGTCTGCTCCTAGTTTGAGCTTTCCTTTAAATTGGGTGAGTTCTTCAGTTTGAGTTTTGATGTTTTTGAAATCTTCTTCCCATGCATTCCAGTCGGAATAGATGTGAGTGAAATCCCATTTGTATTTGGCGTCTATTTGGTTTCTATCTAAAGTTTTTGCTTTGGACATATTATTTGCTATTTGATGTTTTGTTGAATTGAATCCGCAAAAATAAACATTCCTGTATAGCTTGAATTGTAAAAAATCCATAATAGAAATAATTAGTGTCAGCAAGAAAACTGCTGATTTTTGGAATGCTTAGTCAGAAGGCGTCAAGTTCGAGGCTTTCGCAGTTTTGAAAATCAGGCGTTTACTTTTGTAAATAACTATTTTCAAAACAAGAGTAACGAAGAAATTGGCGTTTTCTGGCAAGCACTAATTATACTGATTATATAATGAAATGGTCTTTATCACAGGGCAAACGCATCTTGTTTCTTATGAGTTATAGCACAAAAAATACCAAGGAGTCACAAAATACACAAAGGAAGAATTGTTATTTTGTTCATTTTGTGGGTTTTGTGTCTTCTTTGAGCTCCTTCGTGGTACAGCTTTTTCTATAATCTCTCCCCAGAAACTCAAATGTTCACAAAAAAAATAGATGTATATTTTGATAGGAACATCATTTTTATAGTACAAAAATACAGATGCTTAGGAAGTCTAGCTCGCTCGGAAATGTTTTACGAGTGCGTATAATACTCACAGCTATTTGTTACTTTTGTATGATGTTAGATAAAGATAAAACTTATAAACTATAGATTATTATTTTCTATATACACTCCTCATTGCAAATTCGAGCTAAGGAGCTTGTGTCTTTTGTCCAGATTATTCTTCTAGCCATTTTTTCGTATTGGCTTTAACTTGTTCGTTCTCTAGGGTTTCATTGCTTTTGTATTGATCAAGCGAATCGTTTAGAATAAGCTTTTGTTGCTCAGTTAGTTCGTCAAGGATGTCTGTTTTATTATTGCTTTTTGAATAATCACTAATGATAGAATAAAACTCTTGAAGAATATGAGTATCACTAATAGTATCAATTAATTGATGTAAGTCTTGTTTTAATCTAACTGTGTCCATCCGATTTCTTTTATTGTTCACAAAGATAATTTCAAAAGTATGAAATTAGCCTAGGCTGAATTGTAAAAAAAGATATAATAGAGATGTTTTCTTCAAGATTAAGAAGAATTGTAAAAAATCTCAAAAAAAAAGGGTACGAAAACCTTAAAAAGAGTATTAATACATATAACCCTCCTTTAATATTTCATTTTAATCATTTTTTTCAAAATAAATATAAGTATATAAAGAATATTACTATATTTGTCGAAATCACTTACAAAATTATCGCATGAAAAACACACAAAAGCCTAATAAAGAATTATATAAGGCAGATTGTCAAAATATTTGGCACCCCCCCCTTATATATACATATTGAGAATATATACAGTTTAGTATTTTTAATTTCTTTGTGAGAGACTAGGTTTATGTGTGGTATTCTACAAAGCAATAATAGGATTTTTCAACTGGAGGAAAACGAATTTACTTAGCTGGCTGGCGGCCATTGTTTCGCTTATTTGGTATATTTTTTTATGATAAAAAAGAAACAATCAGCCCGTCCTTAGCTCTCACCATTTTCGCAACAAATCCGGAGTAAACTCAGAAACGGGCCGAATAAGCTACAAAAGTAGTAATAATATATGCTGATAGCAATTAAGCTTTGTTATTGGTGAAAGAAAGTCATTGAGAATAAAAAAAGTAGATTCTTTGTGCTTTCTTATAATTTCTTTTCATTCATGAAAAAGTATTTATGGTATGCTATTATAATAGCATTTATGGTTTCATCTGTTTCTGCGCAAACAGATATAAAAAAAGAAGAAAACAAACTAGAGTTGAATAATTCAAATAATAAGAATAGCAAAACCACTTCAACTTACTGGACACTTGCCAATAAAGCAGATTTATATTACGATGCCGGAAATGTTGGGATTGGAACAAGTAGACCGAATTCCAAATTAGATGTAAGCGGTACAATTTCTGCAACAGGTTTAATTTTACCAGGAGGAAGTACAGGAGATGTTTTAACCTATGGTAGTTTTGGAACAGCCTATTGGGCCGCACCAAGTACTGGAGGTAGTGGAGGAGACCCTTCACCATGGCTCACCGAAAGTAATGGTATAAGTTATAATTCAGGAGCATCTTCAAATGTAGGAATAGGAAAAGTAAGTACCAGCGGTATTAGACTAGATGTTGATGGCAAAATACGCACCAATGCAGAGTATACCTTTGATGCAACAAATGATGGGATTATTAGTTTTGGCTCTTCTATAGTAGGACGTAAGCTTATGATTTTGTCCAATTATAGAGAAGGATTAAAATCGAATATCAACGGAATTTCTATTACATCTATTGGTAATGTGGGTATTGGAATAGATGACCCGGATACCAAATTGGAAGTAGCAGGAAAAACCAAAACCGAAAGCTTACAAATTACAAACGGTGTT
>NZ_JABKCA010000061.1 GCF_013166655.1 Lentimicrobium sp. L6 | reverse complement strand
TTTAAAAGAAAAAGAGAAGCATGCTCTTATCCCATTTAAGAAATCAAAGATAGATACAGCATTATCAAATGATAAAAAACTAAATCTTCTCAACAAATGGAATCAAGCTGAAAAGAAATTAATCATTATCGGACAACACCTCCCTGATCCAGAGCTCAAGCAACTACTAAAGAAACTAGCTTCACAAGGTGCTGTTATCATGACAGAGAGCACTTCAAACATGCATTCCTCCGATTTTGTTAGTCATATAGATCAGGTACTCACTCAAATAAACAATAAAAACGAATCACGCTTTTTTCCAGATTTAGCGATTAGTATAGGTGGACATATCGTGAGTAAAAAGATAAAAGCTTGGCTCCGCAAAGAAACGGAATACGAACATTGGCATATCAGCTTAGATACAAAAGCTCCAAATACCTTTTTTCATTTAAAGGAACATATTCAATCTGAGGAGGCCACCGTTTTAAGCCTTTTCTTAAATGAGGATGAAAAGGCTTCAAAATATCAGACCTCTTGGAGCAAAATAGTAAAACAAGCCCAAAAATTACATAGGTATTACTTGAGCAATATACCATTCTCCGATTTATTAGTTTATGCTGAGTTACAAAAGTCATTACCAAAGAAAGCTCATTTACACTTTGCCAACAGCACTCCTATTCGTTATTCTCAATTCTTCAAATTCACTAAAGAGATGGTAATAGACTGTAATCGAGGCGTAAGTGGAATAGATGGTAGCGTTTCTACCGCTTTAGGACAGAGTCAAAAATACAAAGGGCAAACGATACTCATCACTGGTGACCTTAGCTTCTTCTACGACAATAACGCCCTCTGGAATAATTACCTTAATTCCAATTTCAAAATCATCCTCATCAATAATGGAGGCGGTGGTATCTTCCGTTTTATAGATGGACCCTTGAAAAGTGGCCAAATTGATTTATTTGAGACTCCTCATGGTCGAGTAGCCCGAACACTAGCAATGGAATCAGGATTGGAATATCGACTTTGCACTGAAAAAGACGATTTATCTCCTTCTTTGGTAGAGCTCGTTAACTCACCCAATTCACAATTGCTCGAAATCTTCACTCCAAGAGAACTGAACGACATCGTTTTAAAAGAATATTTTAAATTCTTACGAGGAGAATAATGCTTATCTTTGAGGTGTAAAAACAACACCAATGATGTCGCAGATTCTCACACACTCCTTTGGGAAATCATTCCCTCCTAGTCTTAGCTTCTCAGGTTATGTGTTTCTATTTGTTGGTATTGTTGGAGCATATAGTAATATATACATAGGTGCTTTGTTTATTTTGGCTGGAATATTTATTGCCTTTACAAGAAGTGGGGTCCAAATCAACCTTGAAGAAAACACTTACCGGGATTATAATTGTTTCTTTGGTATCCGTCAAGGAAAATGGAAATCGCTAGAACCCTACTCCTATATTACATTAATGCAAAACCATGAGGAAAGCGCCACTTTAAGTAGGTCCAATAGAAGATCTATTACGGGCTCCACCACCTATTACGATATCTGTTTATTAAATGGCAACCATAGAGAAAGGCTTACCATTAAAAGAATTACAGAACGCGAACAAGCCAGTAGAGAAATCAAAAAACTTTCAGAACTACTGAAACTTCCCATGACTAAATATATGCCATGCGTTAACACAAAGTATAACAAAAAACGAAAACCGAGGAGATAGACCTTGTTTTTGTTTCACAATGACAATTATAACATAATATTAACCTCGGTTTCTTTCTCAAAATTCTTAAAAAATTATCTTTGCAAATTCATCTATCCATTATTAGTGAACATGTATGACAATGGCCTGATGTATAATGAAGTTCATTAATTCAAAAATCTATTTTGAGAAGCCTGAAACTTAAATTTAGGAGAATTTATCTTCTTGCTTCATGCTAAATCAGATTTCTGTCAGAACTAAAACAACAAAAAACAACATAAACATGATTGTATTAAAATTTGGAGGAACCTCTGTAGGTTCACCAGAACGAATAAAAGAGCTTGCTTCTTTAATTCAGATTCCTGGAAAGAAAATCATTGTTTTGTCTGCCATGTCGGGCACAACTAATAGCTTAGTCGAAATTATTAAATCCTTGTATAAAAAGGACCATAAACAGGCAAATAAACAGATTTCTGCTCTTGAAGATCAATACAAGAAACATGTAATAGAACTCTTTTCTAGTAAAGAATACCATGAAATTGGTCAAGAACTATTAAAATCTCATTTTAAGCACCTTCGTTCGTTTACTGAAGATATGTTTACCCTCTTTGAAGAAAAATCCGTTTTAGCCCAAGGGGAATTATTATCTACTTCTCTTTTATACTTCTACTTAAAAGAACAAAATATAGGTAGTCACTTGTTGTCTGCTTTAGATTTCATGCGCATTAATAAAGAAGGTGAACCAGATTTGAATTATATAAAAGAAAACCTTCAACAGATGTTAAACAGCTATGGTCATCATGATATTATCATCACCCAAGGATATATCTGTAGAAATACCTATGGAGAAATTGATAATCTAAAAAGAGGAGGAAGCGATTATTCAGCATCCTTAATTGGAGCTGCTATAGGTGCCGATGAGATTCAAATTTGGACCGATATTGATGGCATGCACAATAACGATCCTAGATATGTTGAAAACACACAAGCCCTCACCCACTTATCCTTTGATGAAGCAGCGGAATTGGCTTATTTTGGAGCTAAAATATTACACCCATCGTCTGTACTTCCAGCTAAGAAAGCGAATATTCCCGTCCGACTAAAAAACACCATGGAACCCAAAGCTCATGGCACTCTAATCTCCAGCAATATCACTGGGGAGGGCATTAAATCAATAGCTGCTAAAGATGGTATTACAGCCATTAAGATCAAAAGTGGCAGAATGCTTTTGGCTTATGGTTTCCTAAGAAAAGTATTTGAGATTTTTGAGACTTACAAGACACCTATCGATATGATTACCACTTCGGAAGTAGCTGTTTCCGTAACCATTGATGATATCTCAAAAATAAAAGAAATAGTAAAAGAGTTAGAGAAATATGGAATGGTAGAAGTAGAAACCGACCTAAGTATTATTTGTGTAGTAGGCGATTTTATAGCTGAAAGCAAAGGATATGCCGTCAGAATCTTCGATGCCCTAAGACATATCCCTATCCGTATGATTTCCTATGGTGGAAGTCGTCATAATGTATCGCTATTGGTACAAACTACTCATAAAACAGATTCATTGGTCTCACTCCACCAAAAATTATTCTAAGATGTTTACTATACAAGAACTACAATTATTTAAAGACCAAGCTACTCCATTTTACTATTATGACATGGAATTGCTCAAACAAACCTTGGAATCCCTAAAAGAAGCTTCTCAAAAACATAATTATCATGTGCATTATGCTTTTAAAGCAAATACCAATAATGAAATCTTAGAACTCATACAAAGTTATGGTTTTGGAGCTGATTGTGTGAGTGGAAATGAGGTTTCAAAGGCTATTGCTACAAACTTCCCCTCCTCTAAAATTGCTTTTGCTGGAGTTGGAAAATCGGATGCAGAGATCAATACTGCTCTCGATCATGATATATTTTGCTTCAATTGTGAATCTTTACCCGAAATGGAAGTGATTAATGAATTGGCTGAGAAGAAAAACAAAATTGCATCTATAGCCCTAAGAATCAACCCAAATGTAAATGCCAAGACCCATCATTATATCACCACTGGTTTAGAGGAAAATAAATTCGGAATCAATCGTTGGGAATTAGAGGATGTTATTTTAAGATTAAAAGACTTGAAGCATTTAAAGCTAATTGGCTTGCATTTTCACATAGGATCTCAAATCAGAGATCTAAGTGCCTTTAGAAGCTTGTGTTTACGGGTTAATGAGATTCAGCAATGGTTTTACTCTAATCACATTATAGTGGACCACATCAATGTAGGAGGAGGATTGGGAATTGATTATGAGAATCCTGATGAAAATGCCATTCCTGATTTCCAGAGCTTTTTCCAACTCTTTCACGAACTGCTAGAACTTCGCCCAAAGCAAGAATTACACTTTGAATTAGGTAGAGCAATCACTGCACAGTGTGGAACACTCATTTCTAAAGTACTCTACATTAAGAAAGGCATAAAAACCAACTTCGCAATTATTGATGCAGGTATGACAGAACTCATTCGACCTGCACTTTATCAGGCTTATCATAAAGTGGAAAATATCACAACTTTTGAAACCGAAACAGAAAAGTATGATGTAGTCGGTCCCATTTGTGAATCATCTGATTGCTTCGGTAAAGCCATTGTTTTGCCAAAAACTAAACGAGGTGATCTGATGGCTATTCGAAGTACTGGAGCTTATGGAGAAGTACTATCTTCTTTTTATAACCTTAGGGACAAAGCTAAAAGTATTTATTCAAGTAATCTTAATAAATAACTCCATATGAAATCATTACAATCTTTATCATTTTTAATTTCTATTGTCTTAGGTTTATCCGTTCTTAACTCCTGTGCACCTTCTTGGTCGGAGACTTTTCAATCAGGAAGTATCACAAAGCAAGACTTTACAGAGACCATTAATATGGAATTGATAAAGGGCGTTATCATCATTCCCGTAGAAATAAATGGAAAAACCTATCGCTTTTTATTTGATACTGGAGCCATTAATAGCATCTCCGAAGAAATGCAAGAAGAATTGGATTTCAAACAAGTGAGTACGGGTCACCTCAAAGATTCTGATAATAATAGAACCAAAGTAAAATATGTGAATGTGGATACCCTTTCCATAAACGGAATTGAGTTTTATAATCAAACCAGCTTTGTAGGTGATTTTAATGCCAATCCAGTATTAAGATGTATGAAACTTGATGGAATCTTAGGAAGTAATGTGATGCATTTTTGCAATTGGACCATCGATTATAAAAAAGAAGAAATCACCTTAAGTAATGAAAAAATAGAGGAGGCTGATAAAGAAACTTTTACCATTCCATTTGAAACAGATAAGCAATACAGTCAATTTATCGATTTAAAAATCGGTGACAAGAGTATCAATCACATCAAAGTTGATTATGGTTCAAATGGTTCTTTATCAATACCTAATAGTGCTTTTGAAAAACTAAAAGAATACGAACTCATAGAGAAAACCACTTTTGAAACTGGATTTTCACAATCGGGTATTGTGGGTAAGACTTTAGTAAAGAAAGATGAAATCACCATTGTGGACAGCCTATATCATGAAAATTTGAAATTTAGAAATGTTTTATTGGAATCGGGTGGAAATGGACTTTTAGGAAGTAAGATATTCTCCAATTGGATAGTTACCATTGATTGGGAAGATCAGCTACTTTATTTTCGAGCCCAAGAAGAACAAAAGATTGATCAGTACACATTTGGACTTGGCATTGGATATTCAGAGAAGCTAGGCGCTTATGTCCAAACCATTATACAAGGAAGTCCTGCTGAAGCGGCGGGAATAGAACCTAAAATGAAGATTTTGAAAATTGGAGAAATCAGTTTTAATGAAGAATCTGATTTCTGTCAATACATACACTACACCAAAAAAGAGGATACTATAGAACTTGAATTTATTGATTTTGAAGGCAATACTCATCAAAAAACCTTGCTAAAGGATAATTATTCTTTGAAATAGAATTTTTTTTCTTAATTTTATTTCATGAACCCAAAACGCAAAAATGAATTCAAAATTACTCTGTTTACTCGTTCTTCTTTTAATCCTTATTGAGATTCCAATTTCAAAGGCTCAGACTGATATCATAGTTGCAGACTCCACAGAAAAGAATATTAATTTTGTTCCCATCCCCTATCTCAACTACGATCGTAGCATGGGCTTCTCTTTTGGAGCCCTACCCATGATGATGTATAAGCTTAATAAGAAAGATACTATTTCTCCTTCTTCCATAAGTGGTGCTATTGGAATTTATTCCACTGAAAAGACTTGGTTTGCCATGGTCTTCAATAAGTTCTATTTTAATCAAGATAGATGGAGAGCTTCTCTTTTTGGTGGTAGAGGTAATATCAATTTTCAATTCTTCTGGGATAATCCCTTATCCCCTGGATATATTGATTACAATACTGTTGCAGATATTTTCAAGGTAGAATTGCAAAGAAAAATAGTTCATGGCCTTTATTTGGGTTTTAATTATACCTATATGAAAATGGAAACTAATTTTGATATTGGTGAAGGCATCAAAGAAACCACCTTTTTTAATGGCTTAGGAGGAATTATTTCCTATGACAGAAGAGACAATGTATATTATCCACTTAAGGGTCTGATTGTAAATATCAAATACTCCACCTTTCCTTCTTTATTAGATAACAAATTCGTTTCTGATAAGATAGAATTTGATTATAACCATTTTATTTCCATGAAAAATGAAAAAGATGTGATTGGATTACGCCTCTATGGTGGTTTTGGAATAGGCGATTTAAACTTCAACCAACAATTTGTGGTGGGCAGAAATGATATTAGAGGATACACCCAAGGAAAATATAGAGGAAATCAAATGTTAGCCTTACAGGGAGAATACAGATTAAACCCCTGGAAGAAATTAGGCTTTGTTGGTTTTGCAGGTTTAGCTACGGTTTTTAATGCTGTCAATGAGTCAGACGAGGGTAAAATACTACCTGGTGCAGGTTTGGGTTTCCGCTATATGGTTTTCCCAAAAAACAAGATGAATGTGGGTATGGACATCGCTATTGGCGATGGTGATTGGGGAGTCTATTTTAAAATTGGAGAAACATTTTAATCAGCCTTGTTAATAACAATCTATTAACTAATTACAAACTAGTCTTTTAATAAGTTTGATTACTTTTGTAGTAACCATCAAATATTTTACCTGTTTTGTGTTTTATTCTCAAGACAAACAATTGTGAAATTGTTTAACGCTCAATAAAAACTCCCACATCATGGAATATAATTATCAATACTTTGAAGACCCACAACTTCTAATTATACAGTATAAAGATGAATTTACAATACAGGAATACTTGGATAGCCAAGAAATAATTCAAAACCATCCTAAATGGTCTGGATGTTCAAAAATTCTAATCGACATCAGAAACCTTTCACATCCTAGAGGAAGCAGCCTGGTAGACGAGTTAATGAAAGCCCGAAATAATGAAAAGCTGCATGATTATAAGCTAGGCTATTTAGTTGAATATCCTCAAACTATAGTTGTTATTCACCTTTATATAGATAGACTTAATAACCCCAATTACAAATACTGCTCCACTAATGAAGCTATCATCGCTCATTTAAACCTTCAACTAAACAGCATCGAACTAGATACCATGCTTCAAAACTTAAAAAATTGAGTCTAACTTAACAAATTTTCATTATTGCTCTCTTAAACCATAATTTTATATTTTTTAAACCAAAAGGGTCCTCTGTTTTAACAGATTTCTTACCTTTATCGTATTAGCGCTTTAGGGAAATCAATTAATTTCCATTTAGTTCTCAAAAGAATAATTTGACTATAATCAATTAACAGCATATAAAATGAAATCCTTTTCTACAAAATCATCCAAATCTATTCTCGCCCTAAGCATATTATTATCCATCCTCTACAATTCAAATGCCCAAGAAACTTGCGTTTATGAGCAAGACAAAAACTGGATTGTAAAAGCAGAACAAAAACTACAATATCAAGCAGATGTTTTTTATATCTATCCCACCGTATATTTCTCATCTACACCAGATAACATGAAACTTAACGATGTCGAACTGAGAGAAAAAGCTAAAGGAGTATATCTAGAGCAAGCTAGCGTATTTTTTAACTCAGCCAATATGTTTGCTCCTTATTATCCTCAGATGAGCATTGCTTGCCTTACTTTGCCTAAAGAAGAACATGATAAATATTATAGCATCGCCTATTCTGAAATAAAGAAAGCCCTATTGTATTATCTAAAAAACCTCAATCACGGCAGACCTTTTATTCTGGCTGGTCATAGCCAAGGAAGCATTTTAGGCATCGATTTAATGAAAGAATTATTCAATGATCAGGAATTACAAGAACAACTCATTGCGGCATATTTAATTGGATATTCAATTACAGCAGAAGATTTAGCAAATTATCCTCAACTCAAAATCGCTCAAGGGGAAACAGATAATGGGGTAATCATCACTTATAATACGCAAGCTCCAAATACTACAGGTTCTCCTGTCTTATTGGCAACAGCAGCTTGTGTGAACCCTTTAACGTGGACAACTGATAATTCCCTAGCGCCGTCAAGTAAAAACCTAGGAGCAGTATTCTTCGATACAAACCATAAAGCACTACCTGATCAAGTTGAGTATACCAATGCTCAAATTGACCTATCAACAGGAGCACTAGTTGTATCCACTCCTAACCCTGATGATTTTTATACGGAAGGAAAATCTTTTTTTCCTAAAGGCGTTTATCATGCCAACGATTATCAGTTCTTTTATAGGAATTTAGAAAAGAATGCTCAAAAGAGAATTAAGGCATACTTTCTAAAAAAACAAAGAAGAAAACAATGATATTCAAGCTAATAACCTATTTCGTACTCGTCAACTTATTTCTTCTCAAACCTACTATTAATGCCCAAAATAATTTATTTAGAGGAGTCCATTATCAAGAAATTGAAGCACAAATAAAATTTGCAGACTCCTCATTTTATTATCCTAAACTTTGGTCAGCATTTTTAGAGGGGGATAGCAATTTGAGCCTACAAGAAAAACGGCATCTTTATTATGGATTTATCTTTCAAGAATCCTACAATCCCTATTCCCATCCCATCTATATGGATAGCATTTCACAGTATTATAGTAAAAGTGAACTTGTCAAAGATGATTTTTTAAAAATCATACAATATTCAGATTCCATATTGATTACTCTTCCTTTTGAGATCAAGAGTTTGCAAGCTAAAGCGTTTGCATACTATAGCCTTTTTGATAAAGAAAATGAGCTCAAGGTGCAAAACCAAATCATGATGATTTACGATGCCATTTTAAGTAGTGGCGATGGATTGGCCAAAGAAAGTGCCTTCCAAATTCTTTATATCGCTCACGAGTACGATTTGATTGACTTCCTAGGATTTAAGTTTAGTGGAGAACAAAGCTTAGTGGAAGAGAAATATGATTACTTGTTGATTTTGCCCAATGAATTCCAAGTAGAAGGCTTCTATTTTGATGCTTCAGCCAGTTTAAATTATTTACTTAAGCTTTATAAATAGAATTCAGGTTTTATCTAAAACAAGTTAGGCGAAGTCATTGACTTCGCCTGGAGAATTTAAACTTAAAAAAACTTGCTTTTATATTGGTAATAATTGTTGTCTATTTGAATTAAATTTGGAGAAAATAAAACTTAGAAAAACTAATTATTATAATAATGTGTTTATAAAAACAATACCTTAAAAACTGGTTCAATACCAATTATTTAGATCAACGATCTATTTTTAAAATAAAAACAAGAATTAGTCTAAGAAATCGAGGGAGGTCCTCTAAGAACCGGAGTTAAATAACAATCCTGTAAAACATTTTGAATGAGCTGAGGGCTCAAAGAAACAACTTGAAAATAATGATTGAAACTTAACTCACTCTGTTGAATAATCAAATTTCCATTATTAAAATCTATCTTAAAAGTGGTCGAATTATCTTTTTTTAGAGAAAGCTTTTGATCACTTTTAAGGTAATGAAGCTGACCGATTAAATCTTCTCCATAGATTTTGTGCATATGAAAACTCAAGATGGATGCAAAACTTACCCACGCAATAGAAAATGCGATGATGAGGTAAATTCCGATATGTCTATTCGATTGTTTCATATATAAATACAAAAGTCTGAAATATAATTGATAATCAATATAGAATTTTGTTAATCTTCTTAATTTAACATCATTCTAAATAAAACTCTTAAAAAATCCTATTAATAGCTCAAAACAGAAAGTGGTATTTCAATTCTGAAATTAAAAGCCTAATTTTGCACGAATCAAAAACAAAATAAATGAAAACAATAAAATACCTCATTATAAGCATCAGCTTCATATTCTTTTTAAATTCTTGCGATGTGGCGCAACAAGTAATGACCGACTATGAAAATAGCAATTCAGGCACAAGTGCATTAACAGAAAGTGAAGTGGTAAAAGGTCTTAAAAGAGCCTTAAGTATTGGAGCAGAGTCTGCTGTAAAAGACCTTGGTATTACAAATGCCTTTTATGGTAATGCTGCTTATAAAATCCTACTTCCTAAAGAAGCACAAGCCATCACACAACATAAAGACAATCCCATGCTAAAAGCTGTTGGAATTGACAAGTTGATTACAGATGCCGAAAAGAGCATGAATAAAGCAGCTGAAAAAGCAGTGATAAAAGCCAAGCCTATTTTTGTAAATGCCATTACTAATATGAGTATTCAAGATGCTTTTGGTATATTAAATGGTGGAGATACTGCTGCCACCAACTATCTTCGTAAAAAAACCTATCAGCAATTATACACTCAGTTTAAACCAGAAGTAGGCAACACCCTAAACCAACCTATTTATCAAGGAGTTAGCACTCAAAAGAGTTGGAATGAATTAACAGGTGCTTATAACCAAGTGGCCCAGTTTGTACCTGCTTGGAATGCTGTAAATACAGACTTGGAAGACTATGTGACTCAAAAAGCTCTTTCTGCTTTATTTGATGAAGTAAAAAAAGAGGAGGCTAAAATAAGAAAAGACCCCGCAGCTAGAATCGATGCCATCCTCAAAAGAGTATTTGGTTAATATTATTGTAGTTAGATGTATTTTTACAAGATTATAGTTCATTCATCCTCTCGCCTTAATCATTAGGTTTTCCATCATTCTAAAAGCATTATATTGCTAATATCATAGCTCTTCTATTGAGCTATTCCCTAAATAGTATGCTTATTTAGGTATTAGAACATATAGCTCTATCCCAAAAGGAGCTCACCCCCCATAATAAGCAAATATCCAAAACAATACAGGACACAAGAATCACTTAATATAGCAATTAGGTTTTTTATCATTGAATCATTGTAACCATTTATTAAAATAGCATCATATAGATGCTAGATTTTCTCAATCAATATCAGAGTTTTAAACACTCTTTTTTTAAGATTATTAAAAGAAATATTTGATTCATAAAATCGATATTATATTTTTGTTAAAGAATAAAATGATTACAGATTTTAGAATATCAGTAATTTAGACCAATAATTATAAACTAATACCCTCACAAAATGAAATCAATGAAAATTATTTTACTTACTATTATGGCTGCTTTTATAGGCCAAACTAGCGCTCAAGATTTACAAGAAGTCCTAGATTCTCACTTTGAAGCGATTAATCAAGAAGCTGTTTCTAATATTAAAACCATTCATATGATTGGAAAATCTGGTAGAATGGGTCAAAGTTTTAATTTTGAATTATGGCAAGTTAGACCTGGGAAAAGTCGCATGGAAGTAGATATACAAGGACAAAAAATGATTCAAGTTTATGATGGTGAAAAAGGTTATATCGTGGCTCCATGGACAGGTTCAGTTGAAGCGCAAGAAGTAGGCGAAACTGAAGCTCAGCAAATGGCAGAACAAGCCGACATGGATGGAGAATTATGGAATTGGAAAGAAAAAGGCTCTCAATTAAGCTTAGAAGGAACAGAAGATTTTGAAGGAACAGAAGTCATACTTTTAAAGCTCATCAATAAAGAAGGAAACGAAAAAATATTTTATTTAGACGCAGATTCATTCTTGATGATAAAAATGACAGCAAAGATACAAATGCAAGGTGCTGAGGTATTAAGTGAGTCTTTCTTTAGCAATTACGACGAAGTAGATGGTATGGTGATGCCTTTTTATATCGAAAATAGGATGAATGGACAAGTGGCTAATTCTGTTACTATTGAAAGTATGGAGTTTGATAAAAAAATAGACGATAAGATGTTTACCAAGCCTGAATCGGGCAAATAAATATCATGCATAGAGCAATTTACAATTCAAAGGACTATTTTTAATAAGGTGGTTTTTGAGTGTTAGATAAATCCTTAGTCTTGAAAATTAACTATGAATTTTTCACTAATCACTCAAAAACCATTCAATCATTCAATCATTCAATCATTCAACCATTCAATCATTCAACCATTAGATCACTAAAAAGCTTATCATGAAAAGATTTTTCTACCTCTTTCTTGCCATATCCATGAGTTTTTCTGCTTTCTCTCAAAAAAAAGAAATCAAATTAAGTAAATATACATTTGGAGAATATAAAGCACGCGAAATCGGTCCAGCTGTCATGAGTGGGAGGATTTCGGCTATCGATGCTTTAGAGTCCAATCACAATATAATATATGTTGGAGCAGCCTCTGGAGGAGTGTGGAAAAGTACTAATGGAGGAACTTCATTTAAATCTATTTTCGACAAACACATCCAAAGTATTGGTTGTATTACTATAGACCAAAAAAATCCAGAAACCATTTGGGTAGGAACTGGCGAAGTATGGGTAAGAAATAGTACTTCTGTTGGAGATGGAATTTATAAATCAACCGATGGTGGTGAAAAATGGAAAAACCTAGGATTAAAAGATACAGAGCGAATAGGTCAAATCCAGATTGATCCTGAAGATGGTAATATTGTTTATGCTGCAGCTTTGGGTCCTCTTTGGAGAGCCGATAGCGCTAGAGGAGTCTATAAAACCAATGATGGTGGTAAAACTTGGAATCAGGTTCTTTTCGTTGACGAGAATACTGGTTGTAGTAGTTTAATTATTGATCCTTTGGATTCCAAGCACCTCATAGCAGGTATGTGGAATTTCAGACGAACAGCCTATTTCTTCCATTCAGGAGGAGAAAGTAGTGGAGTATTTGAAAGTTTCGACGGTGGTGAATCATGGAAAAAAATCTCGAAAGGACTTCCTGAAGGTAAACTAGGAAGAATTGCACTTGAAGTCTCCCCTGCTTATCCTCAGAGAATATACGGTCTAGTAGAATCCAAGAAATCGGCTTTATATCGTTCTGATGATTCTGGTAAATCTTGGAAAATGGTCAATTCTAATTCACAAATGGGAGAACGACCTTTCTACTTTCAATATATGAAGGCAGATCCTGTAGACAGCGCTAGAATTTATAAACCCGGTTTTAGTATGGTGGTTAGTGATAATGCAGGTGAGAATTTTGAAAGTCCATTTGTTGGTGGAGGAAATGTACATAGTGATATACATGCCTTATGGATCAGCCCGCAAGACAATAGAATACTATATTTAGGTAGCGATGGAGGAATGTATATCTCTGTAGATAAAGGAAATACTTGGCGGATGGTTCGTAACTTACCCTTATCACAATTCTATCATGTATCGGTTGATAATGACATCCCCTATCATGTATATGGAGGTTTACAAGACAATGGCTCTTGGTATGCGCCCTCTAAAAGTCCTGGTGGGATTTCTAATAAAGATTGGCAATTTTTAGGCTATGGAGATGGCTTTAATGTATTTAGAGATCAAGTGGATCCTAATTTGGTATATTGGCAATATCAAGGTGGAAATTATTCTAAGAAATATTTGAATTCTGGAGAACAGAAAACCATTAAGCCGCAAGCTGAGGAGGGCCAAGAAGAATTAAGGTTCAATTGGAATGCTCCGATGAGTTTTAGTCCAGATGGAAAAAGAATGTATGTGGGTTCACAGTATTTGCATTTGAGCACAGATCAAGGAGAGAGCTGGACGAGCATTAGTCCTGATTTGAGCACTAATGACCCGAAGAAATTACAACAAGAAGAAACCGGAGGACTCACTGTGGACAATTCATCTGCAGAAAACCATTGTACCCTTTTCTGTATTACAGAATCTCCTTTAGATAAAAACGAAATTTGGGTAGGCAGCGATGATGGCCAACTCCAATTGACTCGTGATGCTGGAAAAACCTGGGAAAACTTAAGTAATAATATTGCTGAACTTCCAAAACATACTTGGGTTTCTCATGTGGAAGCCTCCTCTCATTTTCCTGGTACTGCCTATGCTACTTTTGATGGTCATAAAAGTGGTGACTCAAAAGCTTATGTGTTTAAAACCACGGATTATGGGAAATCATGGACTAGTCTAATCACTAATGACCTCCCTATTTATTGTCATATTATAAAGGAAGATTTTAGCAATCCAAACTTACTATTTCTTGGAACTGAATTTGGAATGTATATCAGTATTGATGCAGGAAAGCAATGGGTTCCGTTTAATGGTGGAATTCCTAAAGCTTCCGTCCGTGACATGGTTTTTCAAAAAAGAGAAAATGATTTAGTTATCGCTACTCATGGTAGAGGTATATTTATTATTGACGACCTCACTCCTCTTCAAAGTATGAAAAAAGAAAAACTAAACGAAGATCTTGTTTTTCTAGATTCACGTCCTACATTAATATCTTATCTGGGTTGGTCTATAGATCAACAAGGAGACAATGATTATTCGGCTTCTAATCCTTCGAGCAGTCCTATGATAACCTATTACCTCAAGAAACGGCATATGTTTGGCGATATGTATATGGAAATATTCGATGAGAATGGAGAACTACTAAGCGAATTGGCTGCAGGTAAAGGAAAAGGAATCAATAGAGTCCCGTGGAATATGCGCATGAAAGCCCCCAAGGTACCCAAGTCATCACAGATGCTTAATGCAGCATTCGTAGGACCTAGCTATCCTCCGGGCACATACCATGTAAAGCTTTATAAAAAAGATAAAATCTACGAACATCAATTTGAGATTAAATACGATCCCAATTCTAATCACAGCCCAGCAGACAGAGACTTAAGGTATAAAACACTAATAGAAGCTTATGACCTATTAGAAGACTTAGCCTTTATGGACCATCATATTTTAGAGATTAGAGACCAAGCTGCAATAAACCAAAGTGAAAGTCAAGGCAAACTGAAAGAGGAATTAACCGAACTCGAAAAAGAAATGGACAGTTGGCATCAAAGTATTTCCGCAACAAAATATGGAAGAATTACTGGGGAGGTCAGATTAAGAGATCGAATTGCCGATATTTATAGTGGAGTAATGTCTTTTCAAGGAAAACCCTCCGCTACTCAGATTTCTCGTCTAGCTGATTTGAAAATGGATATTCAAATTATGCAAGAAGAACTTGAGGATTACGAGAATAATGAGCTAAACAAGCTCAACAAGAAATTGAAAAAGAAGAATCTTTCAATTATAACACTCAGTAGTCGAACAGATTTTGACAATAAAAAATAATCTCTTCTGAAAGAGAAAGGTTTGTCAGAATGAGAATCCCCTAAGTCAAAAACTTAAGGTAAGATACTATATAACAAACAATTAAAATCATGGCACGAATATAGGTTTATTCGTGCCATGACTTATTATATAGAAAATAAAACAATAATTAATCTACTATTATTCTTAGGTACAGTAATCCTTCTAAGCTCGCTGTTTTTATAGTTCTATTTTTCAGTAGAAAATGAAGCAGAATAATCTTGATAAGATTGATTTATATAGGCTCCTTCTCCAAACCAATGGATGATGGGATTAAACTTCTCTGTGTTCATATATCCATTAACAACCGTCAACATTTTATTCTCTCCATTCATGAAAGCATAACTGGGATAGCTCATTTTATTATTCAATAATAAGGCTGCTAATTGATGTGTGGATCGTCTTCCTTCAGGATTAGGATTTACAAATTCTTTCCCCATAAATTGTATAGCCTCAGTTTGTTCGGCATCTAATTTCACACAATAATAATGCTCATTCATATATTTCACAATGATGGGATCTACAAAAGTTGAGGCATCCATTTTTTTACACCATCCACACCAATCTGTATATACATCAATGAAAACCAGTTTCGGATTTTCAGTATTTAAAGCTATGGCTTCCTCAAAAGTATACCATGTTATTTCTTCCTTGTCTTGAGCTTGTAATATACTTGTACTCATTCCAATAATTAAGGCAAGTAAAAATAGTTGTTTTCTCATTCTTTTGTTTTTTTTATTTAGGCTAATACTTTTCTCTTTCAATATCTCTTTTAATATCCTTTTCTTTTAGACTAGCTCTTTTATCGTAGGTATGTTTTCCTTTTGCCAAGGCAAATTGGAGTTTGGCTAAGCCTTTATCATTTATAAAAAGAGATACAGGCACTAAAGTATATCCTTTTTCATTAATTTTCACCTTTAGCTTCTTTAATTCACGCTTTGTTAACAAAAGTTTACGGTCACGCTTAGGTTCGTGATTATAATGCGTGCCTAATTTATACTCACTAATGTGCATGGCTCTTACAAAAAGTTCCAAACCAAAAAAGCTACAATATGCATCTGTTAGCGTTGCTTTCCCATATCTTATCGATTTAATTTCTGTTCCTGTTAATTGAATTCCAGCAACAAATTTCTCTTCTAAAAAGTATTCGTAAGATGCTCTTTTATTCTTAATATATACTGAAGGTAGTGCCATTTCATTGAAAAATTGATGGCAAATTTATGAAAAATATACCAGCTTATCTTATTAAATATTAGTGATCATAAATATGAAAATTATTTGATTGTAGAACCTAAAAAATGTGTAAATTGCAGTATTAAGGGATTTTATCCTGTTTTAGTATATTTTATTTCTAGGGGGATTTTGGTGGACAGCCAAAATGAATATTAATATTTTATGAAACCGATAACTAACCAAGCAAAGATTAACCAACATCTTCAAGAAGGATTAAGAGTAATATCTGAACAATTACATGGACATTCAGTATATATCGTTAGCTTTCTACAAGACAAGCCAACAATCTTAAAATCACATTTTCAGCACGATACGAATCATCACTTTGATAATTTGATGTTTGAACTTATGCAAAGAATGATAGAAGAGGACAAAGACTCTCAACTGTTTTCTGATTTAGATAAATATAGCATCATACCCACCCACCCTCTTTATTCTTCATATATACAACGAATTCCAAATACAACTGATCCCATTTTTTTTGGCTTGTTTAGTGTAGACACCATGATTTTAGACGCTACACAAAAAATCATCTTAAGTCTGAGCATAGAAAACTTTACACTTCTATTGCAACAACAAGAATCTATTTCACATTTGTCGAAAAGAAGATCACATCATCCGCTTTTTGAATTAATATTTCAATCTGTTTCTGAAGCCATTAGCATACATGATCTAAACACCGAAAGGTTTATTGCTGTCAATAATAAATTCGAGAAATACGCCGGCTTGCAAGAAAGTGAGATCATCAACAAGACCGTAGAAGATCTCGGTTTTTGGTATCATAAAGAGGAACATTCAGAATATACCAAACTACTGCAGAGCCAAGGTTATGTAAATGAATTTTCTGCACATTTCACAAACAGTAAAGGGAAAGTTTATACAGCAATTATTTCTGCTAAGGTATTTAATTATAACGACACAGATTATATTTTGGTCATTATTGGTGATACCAGTTCATTAACACAAACTCAAAGAGCATTGCAATCAAGTGAGAAAAAATTCCGAACTATTTTTAATGCCTTACCAGATCCCACAAGTATTAATAAACTTGATGAAACATATGCGTTTACCGATATCAATGATGCTTTTATAAAAAACCTCGGTGCATCCTATTCTGACTACATTGGCAAAAGTGGTTTTGAATTGAATTTATGGGCCGATAAAGACCAAAGGCAAACCTATATTGAAACCATAAAAAAGCAAGGATATATAGAAAATTATCAAGCCAAATATCGCCATCCCAATGGCAATATTATCGAAGGTTTAGTTTCTGCTAAGACCATAGAAGTAGATAATGTTCCTCATTTATTGGTTTTACAAAAAAACCTTGACCATTTTATAAAGCTTAAAAAATCAATCAAGATCAGTGAAGAGAAATTTAGAATGATTTTTAACGCCAGCCCCGATGCTATAAATATTATCAAAGCTGATAATTATAATTTTGTAGATGTAAATCAATCTTTTCAAACTATCACACAATATAAAAAAGAAGAACTCATTGGAAAATCTTTACTTGATTTTAATTTTTGGACTAATGATAAAGATGCCGAATTTTATATCCAACAATTAAAACAAAAAGGAGAAATCTTCAATTTAGAAACTACCATTCAAGTTAAAGATGGACAGCTTATTCAAACTTTATTATCAGCCGCAATTATAGAGTTCAATGAGGTACCACATATTATCAATATTAGCAAAAATATTGAAGATATAGCAAATATGAAACGTGACATCATTGAGAGCGAAAATAAGTTTAGAAGTATAGTAGAAAACTCTCATGCTGCTATAGTTATCATAGATAATAATGAAGTTTTCAATTATGCAAATCCAAAATCTGAAGAAATTTTTGGTGATACAGCTGAAGAATTAATAGGCCAAAAGTTCGAGAAATGGATACACCCATCAAGTATCAATTTAGTTAAAGAACGTTATTCAAAAAGACAAAAGGGAATTAAAGTTCCATATAATTATGAATTTAAGCTTCTTCAAAGCAATGGAACCATCAAAGATATAGAAATCAGCTCATCCATCCATAAAGACAAAGCAGGTCGTATTTTTACTATTGCACAACTTTTGGATATTACCAAGAGAAAAGAGGCTATAGATAAAGCATTTAATGAGCAACAAAAACTACAGCAGTATTTAAACATAGCTCCTCATATTCTCATTGCTTTAGATATAAATGGGAATGTGGAAATGGTTAATGAAAGGGCTTGCGAAATACTTGGTTATAAAGAAAAAGAAATTATTGGAAAAAATTGGTTTGAGAATTTCTTACCCACAGAAATCATTATTAAAACCAAACAAGAGTTTAAACAAATATTAAATGGTGCTCAATTAATTTCATCTTCAGAAAATGATATCATCACTAATGACAAGAAAATAAGACGAGTTCATTGGCAAAGCTCTCCAATTATTGATCAATTGGGAGTCATAAAAGGTTTATTGAGCTCAGGAGAAGACATCACCGATAGGATGAATACCCTAAAAATCTTAAATCAAACAAAAGTGGTCGCCATACTATGGAAGTATCAAAAAGACAAACACGTACATCCCATTGAATATGTATCCCCTAACATTAGTAAATTAATTGGCTATACACCAGAAGAACTTATTGAGAATCAAGTTGAATATCCGGATTTGATTCACCCAGACGATTTACCCCGAGTACTCAATGAAGTAAATTATTATGTCAATAATTCTGCTTTTAAAAACTATAGTCATGAATACTATAGGTTGAAAAGCAAAAATGGAGATTATGCTTGGGTGGAAGATCAAACTGAAATCATTCGAAATATCCAAGGTGAAATAACGCATCTAAATGGTTTATTGATAGATGTTTCAGAAAAAAAGAAATCTATTGAACTCATCAAAGAAAGCGAAGAAAGATATAGAACTATTTTCAATTCTAATTTGGATGGCCTGATCATATTAAATGAACAAGGGGATATTGTCGAAGTCAATGAAGTCACCTGTAATATGTATGGATACACCTATCAGGAATTGATGCATAGGGACTCTAATAAAATAAAAATCGCTAGTGATATTAACATCTATTTTGTTAAAGATTTCTTAGAAACTAACAAAATCCTAATTGCGGAATCTGAGGATATTAGAAAAGATGGTTCACCTTTTAATATTAACGCCAAACTGCGATACATTACTTATAATCATGAAAAGCATATTTTAGTCATCATAAGAGATATCACTGACATAAAAAGAGCTGAAAAACAACTGATAGATGCAAAACAAAAAGCTGAAGAAAGTGACCAACTAAAATCATCATTCTTAGCCAATATGTCTCATGAAATAAGAACACCCATGAATGCTATTATTGGTTTTTCTAGCCTATTGGAAGAAGACGATATTGATCAGAATGAAAAATCAGGATTTATCAGTAGAATTAAAAATAATGGACAAAACTTATTAAACCTGATTAATGATATTATAGATATTTCTAAAATAGAAGCCAACCAAATACGGTTTATTTCGGAGACCATAAACATAAAGAAATTCCTATCAAACCTTTATGATTCTTTCGAAATAGAAGCTAAAAAGAAAAGTATTCACTTAATATTCAATTATAGTGAAGATAAAGAAATGAACTCGCTTAAATCAGACACTTATCGCTTGAATCAAGTGATGGTTAATTTTTTAAGCAATGCTTTAAAATTCACTCCTAAAAATGGCGTAATTGAGTTCGGCTGTAAACATGTTCCTCAAAAGAAACATGTTATGTTTTATGTTAAAGACTCAGGAATAGGTATTCCCAAAGCAGAACAAGAATTTGTATTCGACAGGTTCCGTCAAGCACATACCATGACACATACCGATTATGGTGGGACTGGATTAGGTTTGAGTATTTCCAAAGGTTTAATAGAACATCTAAAAGGCGATATTTGGATGAAGTCAGAAGAAGGAAAAGGATCTGAATTCTATTTTAGCCTCCCCTATTAAATCATCTTAAATTTTATTGTTCTTATGAAATTCTAAAAGAGTATCTATTGGTTGCTTTATAATATTACCCATTTTAAATCCTCTATCCCCCAAAACCTTTTTCAAAATAGCTTTATAAGACCATGCTATAGAACCCTGAAAACTAACAGGTAAAGATTTATCCATACTTAAATCAACAACAAATTCATCAAGAAACTGATTAAAGGAGGATTCTATCAGAGCCCTGACAAATTTCTTGTCCTGATTTGAAAGAACAAAAGGGCTAAAGCTTGCTAAAAAACGATTTGGATTTGGAAGGTTATAAAGTTGGTCCAGTAAACGAGATAGATCAAGATGAGGATATTTATCATTAAAGTCCATTACCAATTCTTTTGGAGCTTTACCATTGAAAATGGCTTTCAACAGCATTCTACCTATATGATTACCAGAGCCTTCATCACCCATGATGTAACCAAACGAAACCGCTTCACCTATAATTACCTTACCATCATACAAACAAGCATTAGAGCCCGTTCCAAGAATACAAGCTATGCCTTTTTCGTTTCCGAGTAAAGAGCGCGCCGACGCCATTAAATCATGCTCAATATGAATTTTCGCATTCTTACAAGCATTAGTAAGACCCTCAAAAACAATTGATTTTGAATCTATGCTTCCACAACCAGAACCATAGAAGAAAATTTCTTTAAGCTGAATTAAATCATCAGAGGCAAAATGTTCTCGCATCTCCTCTGTAATTTCTGATGATTTGGTAAAGTATGGATTGAGCCCTTTGGTTTTATATTTGAAAACTTCATTAGTCTTTGGTATCCAAAGTACCCAATCAGTTTTTGTTGATCCGCTATCTGCAATGAGTATCATATTAAATATTTTAAGCTAATTTAGCACAAAATTTGAACGAAAACAATTTAAAGGTATCAAAAAGACAATGACATTACGGGATAATCCTAATAATCAAAGTGTAAAAACTTTTAAAGGCAAATCAATTCGGCTTATCATTGCCCTAATTGTACTAAACCTGATACTCTTCTTTGCTAATCTGGTATTTGGATCTATTCATATTCCTTTTTCTGAGATTTTAGAAACACTACTCTTCCCATCAGCAGAAACCGAGAGAATTTCCCAATTAATTATATTAACTTCTCGATTACCACAGGCTATTACAGCACTTCTAACAGGAGCAGCTTTATCGGTGGCTGGGCTTTTAATGCAAACATTATTTAGAAACCCTTTGGCAGGGCCAGGCATATTAGGAATTAGTGCAGGAGCCAGTATGGGTGTTGCTATTTTAACATTATTGGGTGGAGCTGGTAGTTTAGTTCTTATTTCTAGTTATTTGCAACAATTCAGCATAGTGATTGCAGCCTTTGTGGGTGCTTTTTTAACTCTCGGGCTCGTGCTTCTCTTTGCACGATTTGTTAAAAGCAACGTCTCACTACTTATAATAGGACTCATGATAGGTTATGCGGCATCTTCATTCATTGGGTTCCTTCAATTCATTAGCCATGAACAAGAAGTTCACTCTTTTGTGATTTGGGGATTGGGAAGTTTTAGTCAAGTGAGCATGCATCAAATGACATTATTTGCTAGTTTGATATTGTCGGGAATTGTGGCAAGCTTCTTCTTTGTTAAGCCATTAAACCTCATGCTACTAGGGGAACATTACGCCACAAATCTAGGCGTAAATGTAAAAAAACTAAGAGTCAGCCTGATCGTAATTGCAGGATTGTTAACGGCGGTAGCTACCGCTTATACCGGACCCATTGCTTTTATTGGGCTGGCAGTTCCACATTTGAGTAGAATGCTTTTTAAAACTTCAGAACATAAAATATTATTACCTGGAATTATCCTCACAGGAATGGCCATAGCCCTATCTTGCAACCTAATTGCTCGACTACCATCGCTTGAACAAGCCATTCCGATAAACACGGTAACCTCCTTATTTGGAGCGCCATTGGTAATATGGTTTTTGATAAAAAATAACAGAATTAACATGTCGACTTCATGAAAAAGAAACTCTTGGAAATAAAAGATCTGGAGATCGGCTATCAAATAAAGGACCAAAAGAAAGTCATACAAAGCCATCTGAATCTAAGCCTATATGCTGGAGAATTAATTTGCTTAATTGGTCCTAATGGAGTCGGAAAATCAACTTTTTTAAAAACATTGGGTAGAATCCAAGCTGAGCTTTCTGGCGAAATGATCATTGGCGACACTCCAATCTCTAAATTCAATCAGCAAGAATTTTCAAGGAAATTAGCTCTGGTACTTACAGAGCAATTAGACATTCCACAAATGAGTGCCCAGGATGTGATTTCCTTGGGAAGATATCCATATACTGGCTTTTGGGGGAATCTACAGAAAAAAGATTTGAATATCGTTATTGAAACAGCTCAAAATGTTGGAATAGCACATCTTTTAAATCGTAGCTATGTAGAATTGAGTGATGGTGAGAAGCAAAAAGTAATGATAGCCAAAGCTCTTGCTCAACAAACTCCATTGATGCTTCTAGATGAGCCTACCGCTTTTCTTGATTTCCCTACCAAGTCGAGTCTTTTAATCATGCTTAGGAAACTAGCCCGTCAGAAACAAATGGGCATCATCCTTTCCACTCATGATATTGAACTGGCTTTAAAAACTGCGGATCAAATATGGTTATTTCCGGAACACCAGAAAATGATTAGCGGAATACCAGAAGACTTAGTGATTGAAGGACAAATCCTCAATGTGTTCAAAAACAATGAGATGGCTTTTAATATTGAATCTGGTCATTTTGAAAAGCAATTTAAACCTAAATTCAGTATTGAAGTAATAGGAAAAAGCACGAAAGCCACTTGGCTTAGAAAAGCCCTGATTAGAAATGAAGTATCCCCAACTGGACCATCCGATAAACATATTGTTTGTGATGATGGATATCATATCTTTGAAGGAAAGCAAAAAACCCATTCTACTCAGAATATTCAAGAATTACTCCATTTTTTAAAAATACAATAAGATCGCATGAAAAACATCCTCTATTTATTCAGTTTTATCCTCTTTTTAAGCTCCTGTCAAACCCCTATCGAAGTGGATATGATGGTTCAAGATGCTAAAATCTATACCATAAACGAAAATTTCGAGATGGCTGAAGCCATGGCTATTAAAGATGGCAAAATCATCGCTATCGGAAGCAATGAAGAAATACAATCACACTATTGGGCAGAAGAATCTTTAAACCTCAATAATCAATATGTATACCCTGGATTTATTGATGCACATTCCCATTTTATCTCTTATGGACAAAGCTTAGTTTCAAGAGCTAATTTGGTGGGAACAAAAAGTTTTGAGGAGGCTATTGAAAATCTTCAGGTTTTTGAGAAAGAATTTCCTGCTGAATGGTTAATCGGCAGAGGTTGGGACCAGAATGATTGGGAAGTACAAGAATTTCCTAGCAAAGAAAAGTTGGACGAGCTCTGGCCCAATAAAGCAGTTTATTTAACTCGAATTGATGGTCATGCAGCTATTGCCAATTCAAAGGCATTGGAATTAGCGGGCATAAATAATGAAACTCAAATTCATGGTGGTGAATTCATTATAAAGGATGGTGAGCTCACTGGAGTATTGATAGATAATGCTATGGAGATGGTAAGAGAAGTGATGCCAAGCACCAGTAAAGAACTCAGAATCAGGGCAATTAAAGAATCTGAAAAAGGATGTTTTGCTGTTGGACTAACCACTGTATGCGATGCAGGTTTAGAATATTACGATATTAATCTGCTTCAAGAATTACACAATAGTGGCCAATTGAAAATGAGAGTTTATGCCATGCTTACTCCAACAACTGAAACTTTGGAAGAAATAATGACCAAGGGACAAATTATCACTGATCGATTGACGGTAAGATCAGTTAAATTATATGCCGATGGTGCCTTGGGAAGCCGCGGAGCTTGTCTTCTTCACGATTATCACGACAAAGCCCATTGGAAAGGAATGATGTTAAGCCCACAAGCCTATTTCGATTCTTTATGTATGATGGCTGACAAATATAATTACCAAGTGAATACACATGCTATTGGTGATTCAGCCAACCGTGTCATCTTAAAAACCTATGCTAAATATTTAGAAGATAGTAATGACAAGCGTTGGAGAATTGAGCATGCACAAGTGGTTCATCCAGATGACTTTCACAGATTTGGTGATAAAAGCATTATACCATCCGTTCAGCCTACTCATGCCACCAGCGATATGTATTGGGCCGACGAAAGATTAGGGCCAGAAAGAATAAAAAGCGCTTATGCTTTTGAAGAACTCCGTCAACAAAACAATTGGATTCCTTTGGGAACTGATTTTCCTATTGAAAAAATTGACCCACTCCTTACTTTCTATGCTGCAGTGGCGAGAATGGACAATAAATACTATCCTGAGGATGGTTTTCAAATGGAGAATGCACTAAGTAGGAAAGATGCGCTAAAAGGAATTACCATTTGGGCAGCCAAAGCTGGTTTTGACGAGCATAAAAAAGGTAGTTTAGAAACCGGTAAATTTGCAGACTTCATTGTTCTAAAGGAGGACCTATTGGAAGTTCCTGCCACAGAAATCCCTTATATTAAAGTTAAAATGACTGTTGTTGGTGGTGAGATGGTTTACTCTTCCATCACAGAATAAGTCCAAATCATTCCATTATTTAAGATTTAAACTATGCTGTGTCTCAGATCTAAAACAAATAATCCAGTTTTCAACATTGCCACTGAAGAATACCTGCTCAAGCATAAAGACGAAGATTGCTTTTATCTTTATATTAATAACCCTTCTATCATAATCGGTAAGCACCAGAATTCACTGGCGGAGATTAATGTGGATTATGTGAAAGAAAATGAAATCACCGTAGTGAGAAGACTTTCTGGTGGTGGAGCCGTTTTTCATGACCCAGGGAATTTGAATTTTAGCTTTATCAAAACCAAAGAGAAAAATGAGCCTATTGATTTCCGTAAATATACTCAGCCTATATTAGATGTATTAAATGCTTTGGGTGTGGATGCTAAATTTGAAGGCAGAAACGACCTCACCATAAAAGGAAAAAAATTCTCGGGCAATGCCAAACATATATATCAGAACAAAATTCTGCAACATGGCACCTTGCTTTTCAGTTCCAAACTTCCTGATTTATCGCAAGCTTTAAAGATAAACCCACTCAAATACCAAGACAAAGCAGTGAAATCGGTTCGAAGTAGGGTGACGAATATATCAGAGCACTTAAGCACCCACATTAGTTTAGAAGCTTTTGAAGATCATATTATCAATCATGTAAGAAGTATATATGACGACACAGAGTTATATGAACTCACAGAAACTGATATTGCTGCTATCAATCAACTCGTTGACGAGAAATACAGCACCTGGAATTGGAACTTTGGCTCCTCCCCTAAATACAACTTCCAGAAGGGTATAAAAACCACTGGTGGTCATATAGAATTAAACCTAGAAGTGAGAAAAGGTGAAATCGTTAATGCCAAAATATTTGGGGATTTTTTCAATACCAATGACATTGATGAATTAGAAAAGCTTATCATTGGAATGCCTCACGATTTGGGGAAAATCAAAGCTCAATTACAGCAAATAGAACTCGGTAATTATTTAGCCAATGTAACTTTGGATGAATTTATGGAAGCTTTTGTATAAACCTTCTCGACAAACCAATAATTATCATTATGAAAACTAAAGTCCTCTTATCAATCTTTATTATTCTTTTTGGATTGACTTCTTGTAAGAAATCAGAACCTGAAGAAAGAATGATAACCATTAAAGGTATCGTACTGAATTGCGACAATAATGAGGTTTTTCCTAATACGGAGATCCTTATGTTAAAATCAAAATATATGGAAGATCATGATGACATCGATTACTATTATTATATTGAACCCATAAGATCAATAACTAATAATAATGGAGAATATGTACTTACATTTCCCTATAAAGATAAGGATATGCTTCATCCTATTTTCGCCTATAAAAATGATTATATCCAAAAGAATAGCGGCTATAAAAACCCTCTAGACAATTGTTCTCTATCAGAACTAAACAATGACACAATACTACTAGGAAAAGCTACATATCTTAATGTTGTCTTGAACAACTTTACTGGGAATAAAGGTTTTATAATAGATTTAAATAAGAATATACCATCAGAATTATTTGATCCTACTGCAGATTACAATACATGCGAATATTATATAGACAACGATGATACGGTAACAGTGCTCAAAGAATCCTATTTATCCAAGGACAATCATAATGTTTATGTGACATGGTCAAGATATAATAAAAAACATGATGACACAACAGTTGTGGTTCAAATGAACCCCAGCGATACCACATTTTTGTCTATAGATCTTCAGTAAACTAGATTTTCTTGTTGAACTTAAAACTCAAAATTAGAGGAATCTCATATATTAAAACTCCTCCATTTTACTCATTATTTTTTAGCAGCTACAACAGACATTTCCACCAATAGTTCTGGACGAGCCATTAGAGCTTCAACACAAGCGCGAGCGGGTTGATAACCATTCGCTACCCAAGCATCCCAAACCTCATTCATAGCTGCAAAATCTTTCATGTCGCGGATATAGATGGTAACAGAAAGAATATGTTTCTTATCAGAACCTGCTTTATCAAGTAGCTCTTCTACTTTTTCTAAAGTAGTAATCGTTTGTTCTTTAATATCTTTAGTAGCATCTTTTGCCACTTGTCCACAAAGATAAATAGTCCCATTATGCTCAACAATTCTACTCATACGCGGAGTTGAATCTATTCTTGTTATTGACATGTGTTTATGTTTTAAATAGGGTGCAAAACTAGTCATAATTAGTCTGATTTTTTAATGATAAAAAGTTTGAAATTTGAAAACTAAATCCTCTTATATTTGGAGAGAATAATGAGGTATTAAAAACCAATGGTAGCTTCATTTTGAATCAAAAATGCATAAACACAAAATCATGATAAAATCAATAGCACTAAAGACCCTGTTAATACTATTAAGTCTCACTACTTTAATCTCTTGCCAAGGAGAAAAGAAAAGAATTATTAAATTCCCGAAAACAAATCTAGCAACAGAGAATATCATTCCTAAGCCCCTAAATATAATTTCCACGAATGGTGGTTTTGCCTTGGATGAGTTTAGCGCTATTGTTAGCATTGAAGACCATGATTATAAAGAAATAGCACAGATTCTAGCCGATAGAATCAATGATATAACTGGATTAAAAACACTTGTCAATTCACCTATCCTTAATCAAGAAAGTGTCATCTTTATAAAAAAGGAAGCTAGTCTTCATCCAGAGAATCCGGAAGCTTATCAATTACATATTACTACAGATTCGGTGATTCTTTCATCAAATTCTGCAGCTGGTGCTTTTAGAGGCATTCAGACTTTACGTCAAATTATCCCTAGAGAAAGTAACGACACACTCACGAATACTAAAATATGGACCATTCCTACAGGAACTATTACCGACTATCCCCAGTTCGAATATCGTGGAGCCATGCTCGATGTAGCACGTCATTTCTTTAGTGTGGAGGATGTTAAAAAATTCATTGAGGTCTTGGCTTATTATAAATATAATGCTTTACACCTGCATTTGAGTGATGATCAAGGCTGGCGAATCGAGATCAAATCGTGGCCCAAGCTAACAGAAGTTGGTGGAAGTACAGAAGTAGGTGGAGAGGCAGGAGGATTCTATACCCAAGAACAATATACTGAAATTGTGAATTATGCTTTAGCTCATCATATGATGATTATTCCAGAAATAGATATGCCTGGCCATACCAATGCCGCATCGGTCTCTTACCCCTTTTTAAATGGTAATGGCAAAGAGTTAAAGCTTTATACTGGAACTAGAGTTGGATTCAGTACCTTCGACACCAGAAAAGACACCGTTTATGTTTTTATCGATGATGTGATTCGTGAGATTGCAGCCCTTTCTCCTAGTCCTTATTTCCATATCGGTGGCGACGAAAGCCATGTCACTAAAAAAGATGATTATATCTATTTTGTAAATAAAGTAGAAAAGATAGTCCAAAAATACGGCAAGCAAATGATAGGATGGGATGAAATTGCTACCACAGATGTTGATGCTTCTTCTATCTCTCAATTCTGGCGTAGCAATGACAATGCGAAATTGGCTGTAAAAAAAGGCATGAAAATTATTATGTCTCCTGCGAAGAAAGCCTATTTAGATATGCAATATGATTCACTATCTAAACATGGATTACATTGGGCTGCCTATATCCCGACTGATGTGGCTTATAATTGGTCTCCTGAAAACTACGAAGACATCCCCCAGGAAAATATATTTGGAATTGAAGCACCGCTATGGAGTGAAACCATCAGTAATATTTTGGAGCTGGAATATTTGGCTTTTCCGAGAGCTATTGGATATGCTGAACTTGGCTGGACTACTCAGGAAAATAGAAATTGGGAGGATTATAAGAAGCGTCTGGGGAATCAAGCCCCTTATTTAAAGAGTATGGATGTTAGTTATTATGTTTCTCCTTTGATTGAATGGAAATTGGGGAAATAATTATTTTTGACAAGATTGAACCATATAAATCATTTAAGAGAATTTAAGAAAGCTTAAAGCATTATCTGACCTTATAATCCTTATTTGATTTAAAGCTTATAATTGTTCGCGGAGCTTTAATAAAAAGGCTTTGGTGTCTTTCAAGGTCTTCAGCACTTCCACCTCAGTATCTACTTTTACTTTTCTATTCTCTAGAATGAGGGTTTCTTTAGCCCCTTTTAAAGTGTAGCCTTTCTCTTTAACTAGATGAAAGATGAGGTGAAAATTGTCCACATCCTTAGGGGTGAACATGCGATTACCTTTTTTATTCTTTTTGGGCTTGATCACTTCAAATTCCTTTTCCCAAAAACGAATGAGCGAGGTATTGACGTCGAACATTTTTGCTACTTCGCCTATGCTATAATAAAGCTTTTGATGATGTTTTATTTCCATAGAAAAAGAATTGAATTATAATGCTCCTCCTCCAAGAGAACTATTAGCCGAACTAATAATCTCTTCATATTCTTGAGGGCTTAAATCGTTAAAGAAATAATATATAGGATTTACTTTCCTATCATTGCGAAGAACTTCATAATGTAAATGTGGACTAGTTGACAAACCACTATTCCCAACAGAACCAATCACTTGCCCCCTACTCACCTTCTGTCCTTTTCTAACCTTAAACTTGTGCATGTGAGCATATACGGTCTTATAGCCATAACCATGATCAATGGTAATTTTATTTCCGTAACCATAACTAGAACGGCTAGCCGACTCTACGACACCATCACCTGTAGCATAAATTTCAGTTCCGGTTGGTGCTGAAAAATCTAAACCATCATGAAAAATCCTACGCTTGTAAATCGGATGTATACGGTAGCCATAGAACGAAGAGATCCTCCTTTTATATTTATCACTTATAGGTTGAATAGCTGGAATACAGGCTGTCATTTGATCCATATTCTTAGCCATATCGAAAACTTCATCATAGGAGGTAGACTGTACATAAAGTCTATTACTCAACCTGTCCAATTTCTTGGTGGTATTTATCAGCAAGTCACTATTCTTATAACCTTTTAGTTTTTCGTATCTATCACTTCCTCCTATACCAGCTTGACGAATTTCGCTAGCAACAGGCTCAGTTTCAAAAATAACTCGGTAGATATTATCGTCTCTATCCTGTAAATTATCAGCAACCTTTTCCAAAATTTCCAACTTCTCATCCAATATTTTAGTTTGAAGCTTGAATTGTTCTATTTCACGTTGTTGCATCAATTCCTTTGGAGAATTAAAAAAAGTATAAGCAATAAGAATTACAACTCCCGAAAACAGAACTCCAGTAAACACTACAGATAGCAACCGCATCAAACGATTTTTGATGGTCGGTTTCACCTTTTCGTATTGTAAAGTTTGCTGATTAAAAAAGTATAATTTCTTCCCCATTTTTAGCTAAAAAATCCTTTTCGCATTTATCGCACAAAATTAACGAAATAAACTAAATTTGCAAGCTAAATCCGATTGAGTAAAAGCCAGCATTATTGGTTTGAAATCAAGGACTATTTTAGCTTAGAATAAAAACTAGAAAAATGAAAGCTGCAGAAATAAGAAGAAATTTTATCGAATTTTTCGAATCAAAACAACATAGTATTGTTCCCTCCTCACCTATGGTGATGAAAAATGACCCTACATTAATGTTTGTTAATGCGGGAATGAACCAATTTAAGGATGTATTCTTGGGCCATGGTAAATCCGTAAGTTCCAGAGTTGCCAACTCACAAAAGTGTTTACGCGTTTCGGGTAAACATAACGATTTGGAAGAAGTAGGTCATGATACCTATCACCATACCATGTTCGAGATGTTAGGAAACTGGTCTTTTGGTGATTACTTCAAGGAAGAAGCCATTTCTTGGGCTTGGGAATTATTAACTGAGCTATTAAAACTAGATAAAGACAGATTATATGTAACTGTCTTTGAAGGTGATGAAGCGGATGGAACAGAACTTGATACTGAAGCTTTAGAATTTTGGAAGAAATTTGTTCCCGCAGAAAGAATCCTCAACGGAAATAAGAAAGACAATTTCTGGGAAATGGGTGATAGTGGACCATGTGGTCCTTGCTCTGAAATTCACATTGACTTGAGAAGCGACGAAGAACGAGCTAAAATTAGCGGAGACAAATTGGTGAATGAAGACCATCCTCAAGTTGTTGAAATTTGGAACTTAGTATTTATTCAATACAATAGAAAAGCAAGCGGGCAATTAGAAAACCTTCCTGCCAAGCATATCGATACAGGAATGGGATTTGAGCGGTTAACTATGGCTATTCAAGGAAAAAGGTCTAATTACGATACTGATATCTTTCAGCCACTACTGCAAGAAATTGCTAATATGTGTGGCAAAGATTATGGTCAGAACGAAGAGCACGATATTGCCATGCGTGTGATTGCTGACCATCTTAGAGCTATTGCTTTTGCTATTGCCGATGGTCAGTTGCCTTCTAATACAGGAGCTGGATATGTCATTAGAAGAATACTGCGCAGAGCCGTTAGATATGGTTATAGTTTCCTTGGTTTTAAAGATGCTTTTATCTATAAATTAGTAGATATATTGGTATCCGAAATGGGTGATTTCTTCCCCGAATTGGCGAAACAAAAGCAATTGATAGAAAAAGTGATGATGGAAGAAGAAAATTCTTTCCTAAGAACTTTGAGTACTGGTATTCAGATGCTCGATAAAATTATTGACAATGTAACCATGCAAGGTTATAAAGTCATAAAAGGTCAAGAAGCTTTTGAATTATACGATACTTTTGGATTTCCATTCGACCTCACCGAACTTATTCTTAAAGAAAAAGGACTGGTAGTAAGCAAGCGTGAGTTTGACGAAGAAATGGAAGCTCAAAAACAACGTTCTAAAAAAGCTGCCACCTCAGAAACTGACGATTGGGTGGTTTTAAAAGAGGATGATGTGGAAGAGTTTATTGGTTACGATCATTTACAATCTACTATTCATATTACTAAATACCGCAAAGTCATCACTAAAAATAAGGAGCTTTTCCAATTGGCATTTAACATCACTCCATTTTATGCTGAAGCTGGTGGACAAGTGGGTGATACAGGATATATTGAGAGTGAAACTGAAAAGATTAGCATTATCGATACCAAGAAAGAGAATAACCTTATTATTCATATTGCAAAGCAATTACCTAAAAATCCGAAGTTGCCATTTAAAGCAGTAGTTTCTTCAAGCAAACGTGCAGCAATCACTAAAAATCATACAGCCACTCACCTCATGCATAAAGCTTTGAGAGAAATTCTTGGAACTCATGTGGAGCAAAAAGGCTCTTTGGTAAACGATTCTCATCTGCGTTTTGACTTTTCTCATTTTCAGAGGATGGAAAAAGAAGAGATTGCAAAGGTAGAAGCATTAGTAAATGTAGCTATACAAGCCAACACAGCAGCAGATATTAATGGACAAGTTCCCATAGAAGAAGCAGAAGAAAAAGGCGCCATGATGTTGTTTGGTGAGAAATATGGCGACTTGGTTAGAGTTGTCAAATTTGGAGATTCTGTTGAGCTTTGTGGAGGAACTCATGTGGAAGCCACTGGACAGATTGGTTTATTCAAGATTATTCATGAAAGCGCTATTGCATCTGGAGTTAGACGAATAGAGGCCTATACCGGACAAAAAGCCTTCGACTATATGAATAGCCATGTAGAAACTGTGGATGCAGTAAAAGGTCTGTTGAAAAATCAGAAAGACGTTGTTAAAGGCATTCAAATGATTTTAGATGATCAGAAGAAAATGCAAAAACAAGTGGAGGAGCTCTTGAATGAAAAAGCTCAGAACGAGAAAAAAGAATTAGAGAATAAAATAGAGGAATTTGGGGAAGTTAAATGGTTGGGACAAGTGCTGGATCTAGACGCAGGCAGCGTTAAAAACCTAGCTTTCCAGTTGACAAAGAAATATCCAGAGTTAATATTAGCTTTTGGTAATAGGCAAGGCGGAAAAGCAAGTTTAACTATTGCTTTAGGTGAACATGCTTTAGAAAAATCAGGATTAAAAGCCGGTCAGATGATTCGTACAGCAGCACAACATATTCAAGGTGGCGGTGGCGGACAAGACCACTTTGCTACAGCTGGTGGTAAAAACCCAGAAGGTTTAGACAAAGCTGTTTCTGAAGTAAAAGCCATGGTGAAAGGATAAAACCTCCGTTCCTATTATCAAATGTTCATCAAAATGCCTTAAAGGCCATTTTTCATGATACATTGGTTTATGCCGATAATAAATGATATTGTATTGCTTATCTTTAAGCTTAATACATTTCTTCATTGGAATTAGATATTGATATTTGCTATTTAGTTCTTAGTCGGCATTTTTTTGATTGATAATACCTTTAGCCCAAGAATACATTTTACGCTACTATATTTATAAATAAGCATATATTTACTTTTTAACCTTTGTTCGATTATTAACAATTGCCACAAAAGCCTATAACGCATTAGGTTTCTGTTAATAATCATGCAGTTACAGGGTACAATATCAAAGGATTATTAAGTAAAAGATGATGTATTATTGGCATTTCTACTAGTAGATTTCGATAATTCGCCCCTCTTTTTCCCCAAATTTCATTGAGTTATCCCGATAGCTCTTCATAAATTCGTGTCATATGAGCTAATTCTGGCTCATGTTAATTTTTATGGGGAGAATCAGAATAAAGAGTTCGGATTAAAGAG